>JAKFUP010000195.1 GCA_021732625.1 Hyphomicrobiales bacterium | reverse complement strand
CGTTTCGCAATCGTGGCCGCATCACCGACCTGATTACGTCGGGCAAGCTGTTCGGCGATATTGGTCTCGCCAATCTCGATGCGAGCGAAGACCGCGTGATGATGTGCGGCAGCCCGGCGCTGCTCGCCGACACCAAACAGCTTTTGCTCGATCGCGGATTCGTCGAAGGCAATCACGGCGAACCCGGCGACTTCGTCGTCGAGAAGGCTTTCGCGGAGCGCTGATTGCTCGCTGCTTCATCGCCAAACGAAAAGGCCGCGCTTGAGCGCGGCCTTTGTTATTTGCGGAGACGATCGGACGAGATCAGAGAAGTCCCGCGCCGCGTGCCCACTTGTACTTCGCGCCAAGCACTTCGACCGGAAGCTCGGTCGAATAAGCATAGGCCGGAATGCCGTTCTGATAGAGATACTCGGCGGCTTCCTCGACTTCGACGTCGCCCGCGAGCGATGCGACCATCGGCTTGTCGATGCCCTTGGCCTTCATCTCGTTCTTCACCTCGACCATGTTCCTGGCGAACACCATCGGCGGTGTCACGATCGTGTGCCAGTAGCCGAGGATCAGCGAGTGGATACGCTCATCCGAGAGGCCGAGCTTGACCGTGTTGACGTAGGTGATCGGCGGCTCGCCGCCGGTGATGTCGACCGGGTTGCCGGCCGCGCCGAATGGCGGGATGAACTTGCGGAATGCCGTGTCGAGATCCGGCGGCATCGCCATCAGCGACATGCCGTTGTCGACGACCGCATCCGACAGCAGCACGCCTGAACCACCGGCACCGGTGATGATCAGGACGTTCTCGCCCTTCGGGGTCGGCAGCACGGGAATGCCACGCGCAAATTCAAGCAACTGCCGCAGCGAGCGGGCGCGGATCACGCCTGATTGCTTGAGCACGTCCTCGTAGATCTTGTCGTTACCGGCGAGCGCACCGGTATGCGACGAAGCGGCCTTCGCGCCGGCCGAGGTGCGGCCAGCCTTCAGCACGACAACCGGCTTCTTCTTCGAAACGCGCTTGGCGGCTTCCGCGAACGCGCGGCCGTCCTTCAGGTCTTCGCAGTGTTGCGCAATGATCGTGGTGTTCGGGTCCTGCTCGAAGAATGCGAGCAGATCGTCTTCGTCGATGTCCGATTTGTTGCCGAGGCCGACAATCGCCGACACGCCCATCTTGGCAGAGCGCGAGAAGCCGATGATCGCCATGCCGATGCCGCCTGATTGCGATGACAGCGCCGCCGAGCCCTTGACGTCGTAGGCGGTGCAGAAGGTCGCGCAGAGATTCGCTGGCGTATAGTAGAAGCCGTAGATGTTCGGCCCCATCAGGCGGACGTTGTACTTCTTGCCGATCTCGACGATCTCTTCCTGCAGCGCAGGCTCGTTGGCTTCGGCGAAGCCCGATGGAATCAGCACGGCGCCGGGGATTTTCTTCTCGCCGCATTCCGTGAGCGCAGCGGCGACGAGCTTCGCCGGGATCGCGAACACGGCGGTGTCGATAACACCTGGAACATCCTTGACGCTCTTGTAGGCCTTGCGCCCCATGATCTCTTCGGCTTTCGGATGAATCGGGTAGATATCGCCCTTGTAGCCGCCGTTGATGAGGTTCTTCATCACCGAGTTGCCGATCTTGCCGGCTTCAGCAGACGCGCCGATCACGGCGACGGCCTTCGGCATCATGATGCGGTTCATTGCAGTCACGATCTCGGCGTTCGATCGCGGAGCCGGTCTCGGCTTGTAGTCGAAGTCGACGACGATACGAACGTCGGCGGCGATCGCGTCCTTCTTTGTTGCAAACACCGGATTGAGATCGAGTTCGATCATCTCGGGGAAGTCGCTGACGAGCTGTGAGACCTTGACGATGATGTCGGCCAGCGCTGCGCGGTTGACCGGATCGCCGCCACGGACGCCGTGCAGCATTTCAGCGGCCTGGATGCCGTCGAGCATCGAAAGCGCGTCATCGTTGGTCGCGGGGGCGAGGCGGAAGGTGACGTCCTTGAGGACTTCGACCAGAACGCCGCCGAGGCCGAAAGCCACGAGCTTGCCGAACGAGCCGTCGGTGATCGAGCCGACGATGACCTCGGTGCCGCCCATCAGCATCTGCTGAACCTGGATGCCTTCGATCTTGGCGTCAGCCTTGTACTTCTTGGCGTTGGCGAGAATGGTATCGTAGGCCTTCTCGGCGTCGGCTGCGTTCTTCACGCCGACGATCACGCCACCGGCTTCGGTCTTGTGCAGGATGTCGGGCGACACGATCTTCATGACGACCGGGAAGCCCATGCCGCCCGCGAGCTTGCTCGCGTCGGCGGCGGATTTGGCAACGCCTTCTTGCGGCACCGGAATCCCGTAGGCGTCACAGACGAGCTTGCCTTCCGGCGCTGTCAGGCTGTTGCGCCCGTCGGCTTTCACTGCGTCGAGCACCTTGCGAACTGTTGTAGCGGCCTGCGATCCAGCGTCGATTTTGCGCGCTGCGTCCTGTGAAGCTGCCATTGTTATTTCCTCCTGATCACGTCCATTTTGACTTTATCGAGCGCGAGCGGGCTGTTGGACGATGATCCCACGCGCATTGAACTCAATCCTCTGCCACAAACGCAGGCGCGTCTGCATGAGGAATGTCGTTGCACCGTCTATGCCGGAATGACGACAAGAATGTTACTTCTGGCATTTGGTATGCCAACTTTGGGCTTGTCAAGCGGGTTTCGCGACTGAGGCTTGTTGTGCAGAACCCTGTCTTGACATTCTGGCATTTGGTATGCCACGTACATCGCATGCTTTGCGGTGGTATCCTCATGTCTCCAGAGCAGGGGAGATAATCATGGCTGCAAACGACGCGAAGAAGACGACGAAAATCGTGGCTGAGGCGGGGATTTCCGTTGTCCGCATCGCGCCGGAAACGAGCTTCAAGAACAAGGCTTATGAAGCCTTGAAGGACGCGATCCTGAAGATGGATATCTACGCCACACCAGATCCGGTGATGCTCGATGAGCGGGCGCTGTCCGAGCGTCTAGGCGTCAGCCGTACGCCGATCCGCGAAGCGATCGCGATGCTGGAGCAGGATGGTTTCGTCAAAACCGTGCCGCGGCGTGGCATTGTGGTGGTTCGCAAATCCAAAACTGAAATTGTTGACATGATCCGGGCCTGGGCCGCGCTGGAAAGCATGGCGGCGCGCCTGATTACGACGACTGCGCGCAAAAAGGATATCTCGGCGCTGCGTTCGTTCTTCAAGGATTTCAGCAAAGACCGCCTGCCGCAGGATCACATCGAGGAATACTCGAAGGCGAATATCGCATTTCATCAGGCGCTGCTGTCGCTGAGCGAGTCGCAGGTGCTGGTCGACATGACCAACGATATCCTGCTTCACGTGCGCGGTTATCGTCAGCTCACCATCGGCCGGCAGGAGCGCACCGCCGTGTCTCTGCCTGAACATCTTGCAATCATCGAAGCGCTGGAAGAGCGCGATACCGAACTCTCGGAAAAGCGCGCGCGCGATCACACGCTCGGCCTTGCGTCCTACGTCGAAACGCACGGTCAGGAATTGTTCAACTAGCGGCGAGACAATCGCCGATAAAATAAACGTCAGGGAGAAAGCGGAATGTCCGCAGTCGTACAAAGCATTGCTGCCGAACAAGAGTTGACCGATGGCTTCAATCTCATCATCGATGCGCTCAAGCTCAACGGTCTCAACACGATCTATGGTGTGCCGGGCATTCCGATCACGGACTTCGGCCGCATGGCGCAGGCCGCGGGCATCCGCGTGCTGTCGTTCCGCCACGAGCAGAATGCCGGTTATGCCGCGTCGATCGCCGGCTTCCTCACCAAGAAACCTGGCGTCTGCCTGACCGTGTCGGCACCCGGGTTTCTCAACGGCCTGACTGCGCTTGCCCACGCGACGACGAATTGTTTCCCGATGATCCTGATCTCGGGTTCTTCGGAACGTGAGATCGTCGACCTGCAGCAGGGCGACTACGAAGAGATGGATCAACTCGCGATCGCCAAGCCGCTCTGCAAGGCAGCGTTCCGTGTGCTGCATGCCGCCGACATCGGCATCGGCGTCGCGCGCGCTATCCGTGCGGCGGTATCGGGCCGTCCTGGCGGCGTTTATCTCGATTTACCGGCCAAGCTGTTCGGCCAGGTCATGGACGCCGAGGCTGGCAAGAATTCGCTCGTGAAGGTCATTGACGCTGCTCCCGCGCAGATTCCTGCGCCGGATGCGGTCAAGCGCGCGCTCGATGTCCTGAAAAGCGCCAAGCGTCCGTTGATCATTCTCGGCAAGGGCGCGGCTTATGCGCAGGCTGACGACGAGATCCGTGCGCTGATTGAGAAGAGTGGCATTCCCTTCCTGCCGATGAGCATGGCCAAGGGTCTTCTGCCAGATACGCATCCGCAGTGCGCCGGAGCTGCGCGTTCGACGGTGTTGAAGGACGCCGACGTCGTGATGCTGATCGGTGCGCGACTGAACTGGCTGTTGTCGCACGGCAAGGGCAAGAGCTGGGGCGATACACCGAAGAAGTTCATCCAGATCGACATCGAGCCGAAGGAAATGGACTCGAACGTCGAGATCGTGGCGCCTGTCGTCGGCGATATCGGATCGTGCGTCTCGGCGCTGCTTGCCGGTATGGGCGGCAACTGGCCTGCCGCTTCCGCTGACTGGACCGGCGTGGTTTCAAAAAAGCGCGAAGAGAACATTGCCAAGATGGCGCCGCGGCTGATGAACAACAATTCGCCGATGGATTATCACGGCGCGCTCGGCGTGCTGCGCACCATCGTCAAGGAACGTCCCGACGCGATACTGGTCAACGAAGGCGCCAACACGCTCGATCTTGCGCGTGGCATCATCGACATGTACCAGCCGCGCAAGCGCATCGATGTCGGCACCTGGGGCATCATGGGTATTGGTATGGGTTATTCGATCGCCGCGGCGATCGAGACCGGCAAGCCCGTGCTCGCGATCGAAGGTGACAGCGCGTTCGGCTTCTCCGGCATGGAGGTCGAAACGATCTGCCGCTACAACCTCCCGGTTTGCATCGTTATCTTCAACAATGACGGCATCTATCGCGGCACTGACGTCAACCCTACGGGCGGTTCGGATGTCGCGCCGACTGTGTTCGTGAAGGGCGCGCGTTACGACAAGATGATGGAGGCGTTCGGCGGCGTCGGCATTAATGCAACCTCGCCAGACGAGTTGAAGCGCGCCGTTAACGCTGCGTTGGATTCGGGCAAGCCGACACTGATCAACGCGGTGATCGATCCTGCCGCAGGGAGCGAGAGCGGCCGTATCGGCAACCTCAATCCGCAGAGCTTGCTAAAGAAGAAATAAGGACTTTTCATCTGGGCCGGGAACGCTTGGCTCCCGGCTCATATTCTCGAACTTTGGCGTCAGAAGGCGCCGATTTGTACGGAGCAGACGATGACACAGGCGCTGAAGGGCGTTCGTATTCTTGATTTCACCCACGTGCAGTCCGGCCCAACCTGTACGCAGTTGCTGGCTTGGTTTGGCGCAGATGTCATCAAGGTCGAACGGCCGGGTGTGGGCGACATCACCCGCGGGCAATTGATGGATGTCCCGAACGCTGACAGCCTCTATTTCACGATGCTGAATCACAACAAGCGCTCGATCACGCTCGACACCAAGAACCCGAAGGGCAAGGAAGTCCTTACCGCGCTGATGAAGAAGTGCGATGTGCTGGTCGAGAACTTCGGTCCCGGCGTGCTCGATCGCATGGGCTTCCCTTGGGAAACGATCCAGAAGATCAATCCGAAGCTGATCGTCGCGTCGATCAAGGGTTTCGGTCCGGGTCCATATGAAGACTGCAAGGTTTACGAGAACGTCGCGCAGTGCACCGGCGGCGCGGCATCGACCACCGGCTTTCGCGATGGTCTTCCTCTGGTCACCGGCGCACAGATCGGCGACAGCGGCACGGGTTTGCATCTCGCCCTCGGCATCGTCGCCGCGCTCTATCAACGAAACACGTCGGGCAAAGGGCAGCGCGTCACCGCGGCGATGCAGGACGGCGTGCTCAACCTGGCGCGCGTCAAGCTGCGCGACCAGCAGCGCCTCGCGCATGGTCCGCTCAAGGAATACAGCCAATTCGGCGAAGGTATTCCGTTCGGCGATGCCGTGCCGCGTGCCGGAAACGATTCAGGTGGCGGCCAGCCGGGGCGTATCCTGAAGTGCAAGGGCTGGGAAACCGATCCGAACGCCTACATCTATTTCATCACCCAGGCGCCGGTGTGGGAGAAGATCTGCGACGTGATCGGAGAGCCGACCTGGAAGACCGATCCGAATTACGCCAAGCCGCCGGCACGTCTGCCGCGTCTGAATGAAATCTTTGGACGCATCGAACAGTGGACGATGACCATGACCAAGTTCGAGGCGATGGACATCCTCAACAAGGATGACATTCCGTGCGGTCCGATTTTGTCGATGAAAGAACTGGCCGAAGATCAGTCGCTGCGCGCTACCGGTACGGTGGTCGAGGTCGATCATCCGCAGCGCGGCAAATACCTGTCCGTCGGGAACCCGATCAAGTTGTCGGACTCGCCGACCGTCGTGACGCGCTCGCCGCTTCTCGGCGAGCACACCGATGAAATTCTGAAACAGGTACTTGAATACAGCGATAAGCAGCTCGCCGAGGTTCACGGTTCCGGTGCTCTCGAGCCTCCACGGAAAGTTGCAGCGGCTGAGTAGCCATCGCTCAACGAGAAATATGCATCCGAAGGCCGGCGATCATTCGCCGGCCTTTTGTTATTGGGCGCGTCGACGGCTGGTATACGTGAACATGATGTCGCACAGGCCTATGTAGACGCTCGCTGCGGAGCGCGTCTGCCGCCGTTTCTGGCTGCAAAACAATCGTCACTGCCTGTACGTCCCGTCCATACTGGCGAGTTTGTTGGTATCGGCTATCTCTATGAAAAAGCGAAGGTAGTTCAGAAGACCTGCACTGCGGGGTTTGTTGTCGGTCATTCGATTCCCGAGCGCAATCCGGCGTTCGCTCGAAACCATCTCGCAGTCGCGATGGTGCGCTGCCAAAGTTTAGAAATTTACAAAAACATGCTTGTACCTTGGCATATCATATACCAAAATGACGACTGGCAGCATCGCACATCAAGACGAGCGCCATGGAGGACGAATATCGTACTAGCGACGAACCCGGGTTGTCTTGATCAGACCCTGACGCTCGCATTCAACCTTCGACCAAACGCCAATAGCCGCCTGCAGCGTATGTCGGCATGACATGATGCCGGTTTCGTCTTGCGGTGCAGTTCCGAACAGCGTTTCGCGACACTTCGCCATATCGAAAGCACCTGTTTGCCGGTAAAGGGTTTTTGAAGATAAACCGCTCTGCAATATGAGCGGGAAAGCCCGATAGAGGATAAGCTGAACTGGAAGATCTCGATCGTCATGAATCTTACGAAGCCGGCACAAGATCGGCCCGTGCAAACAAATGGGAGATGAAGATGAAACGCACTGTCCTGCACTACACGATTGGCGCTGCCGTTGCCGCTAGCCTTGGCGGTTTTGCGACTATGGCTTCGGCGGCCTGGGAGCCGACACGGCCCGTTGAGTTCATCATCCCCGCTGGTACAGGCGGTGGTGCAGACCAGATGGCCCGCACGATTCAAGGCATCGTCACCAAGCACAGCCTGATGAAGCAGCCGATGGTTGTTATCAACAAGTCTGGTGGCGCCGGCGGTGAGGGCTTCCTCGATCTGAAGTCATCGGCCAACAATCCGCACAAGATTATCATCACGCTGTCAAACCTTTTCACCACGCCGCTGGCGACAGGCATTCCGTTCAACTGGAAAGACCTGACGCCGGTCGCAATGCTTGCGCTCGATGAGTTTGTGCTCTGGGTGAATGCCGAAAAGCCGTACAAGAACGTCAAGGACTACATTGATGCTGTGAAGGCCGCACCCGCCGGTACGATCAAGATGGGCGGCACCGGTTCGAAGCAGGAAGACCAGATCATCACCGTTGCAATGGAAAAGGCGACGGGTACGAAGTTTACCTACATTCCGTACAAGGGCGGCGGAGAAGTTGCGGTCCAGCTCGTCGGCAATCATGTCGACTCGACTGTGAACAATCCGATCGAGGCGGTTGCGCAGTGGCGTGGCGGCAAGCTTCGTCCGCTTTGCGTCTTCGACAGCAAGCGGATGAGCTATGACGAGCAGGTGTTCGAAGGCAAAGGCTGGAAGGATATTCCGACCTGCAAGTCTGAAGGACTCGATATCGAGTATTTGATGCTGCGCGGTATTTTCATGTCGCCGAAAGCAACCAAGGATCAGGTCGACTACTACGTCGACCTCTTCAAGAAGGTTCGTGAAACGCCCGAGTGGAAAGACTTCATGAAGACGGGTGCTTTCAACACGACTTTCCTCGTTGGCGCCGAATACGCCAAGTGGGTCGAGACCGAAGAGAAGCGCCACGAGACCTTGATGAAGGAAGCCGACTTCCTCGCCAAGTCTAACTGATCTTCAAGTTTAGCTGATCGAAAAATCGAAATACTCGAAACACGGATCGCGAACTGCCGGCAGGCTAACTGCTTGCCGGCAGGCTGGCCGCAGATGGAGCTTCAATGACCACGAATAGTTCAAGCAACGCCGGTCCGTCACACAAGGCGGTTGAAGCAGGTGTGACGACTGTAATCGGGCTCTTTGGAGTGCTGGTCATCTTCGGTAGTCTCAAGGCGGGCATCAAGTGGGGTGCCGAAGGACCTGGAGCCGGATTTTTCCCGTTCTATATTGGCCTCTTCATTGTGGGATCGAGCTTAATAAATCTCTGGACCGGACTGCGGGAGGACGAAGGCAACCTGTTCGCGGAATGGGGCCAGCTTCGCCAGGTTCTCAGTGTGGTCATCCCGACGACTATTTACGTCGGAGCCATGCCGTTCATCGGTTTGTACGTGGCGTCCTTCGTGTTTATCGCGTGGTTCATGCGATGGCTCGGCAAATACAACTGGCTGACAGTGGCGCTGGTGTCGCTCGGAATGCCGTTCGTCACCTACATTTTGTTCGAGCGCTGGTTTCTGGTTCCGCTGCCCAAGGGGCCGCTTGAGAACTTGCTCGGCCTCTAACACTCCGCATTCATCAGACAGCCGTTCCGGGACATCAGAAAATGGAAGAAATTCTCAACTTGTTTCAGGGCTTTGCCATCGCCCTGCAACCCTTCAACATCATGGTGATGATCCTCGGGATCGTCCTTGGTGTTGTGATCGGTGTGCTTCCGGGACTGGGCGGAGCCAATGGCGTCGCGATCCTGCTGCCGCTCACGTTCAGCATGCCGCCGACCTCGGCTATCATCATGCTGTCTTGCATTTACTGGGGCGCATTGTTTGGAGGCGCGATCACGTCGATCCTCTTTAACATACCCGGAGAACCATGGTCGGTCGCCACGACGTTCGATGGCTATCCCATGGCGCAACAGGGCAAGGCCGGCGAGGCGTTGACCGCTGCATTCACCTCATCTTTTGTCGGCGCGTTCTTTGCCGTCGTCATGATCACGCTGGTCGCGCCGTTGGTTGCGACCCTGGCGCTTCGGTTCGGCCCCGCAGAAAAATTCGCGGTCTACTTTTTGGCGTTCTGCAGCTTCGTCGGCTTGAGCAAGGAGCCGCCGTTCAAAACCATCGCCGCGATGATGATTGGTTTCGCGCTCGCTGCCGTTGGCCTCGATTCCGTCACCGGTTCGCTGCGATTGACGTTTGGATTTACCGAGCTTCTCAATGGCTTCGACTTCCTGATCGCCGTCATCGGCTTGTTCGGTATCGGCGAAATCCTGCTGACCATGGAAGAAGGTCTGGCGTTCCGCGGCGGCAAGGCAAAGATCAACTTGAGCGTCGTGCTGCAGACCTGGAAGGAGCTTCCACGCTACTGGGTGACGTCGCTGCGTTCCTGCGTCATCGGTTGCTGGATGGGAATCACCCCGGCGGGCGCTACACCGGCATCGTTCATGAGCTATGGCATTGCCAAACGCGTGTCGCCAAAAGGTGCAAATTTCGGCAAGGGCGAAATCGAAGGCGTGATCGCGCCAGAAACCGCGGCGCATGCCGCGGGCACGGCGGCGTTGTTGCCTATGCTGTCGCTGGGTGTCCCGGGATCTCCGACCGCTGCTGTTTTGCTCGGTGGATTGCTGATCTGGGGTCTTCAGCCAGGACCGCTGCTGTTCGTCGAGCAGAAGGAATTCGTCTGGGGTCTGATCGCCTCGATGTATCTGGGCAATCTCGTCGGCCTGATCGTGGTGCTGACGTGCGTTCCGGTGTTCGCCGCAATCCTGCGTATTCCATTCAGCATCATCGCTCCTCTGATCCTGGTGTTGTGTGCGATCGGTGCCTATTCGGTACACAACAGCACGTTCGACGTGGCGATGATGCTGGTGTTCGGCGTGATCGGTTACGGCTTGAAGAAAACCGGGTATCCGTTGGCCCCGCTGGTGCTTGCGATCGTGCTCGGCGACAAGGCGGAAGAAGCATTCCGTCAATCGTTGCTCGGATCGCAAGGCTCGCTCGGCATCTTCTTCTCGAACGGTCTTGTCAGCACCATCATGATCCTGGGTCTGATCGCCTTGTTCTGGTCAGTCATTCAGGAAGGCTACACTCGCCTGCGAACGCGCGCCGCGACGGCATGATACCCGGCGGGTTTAGCCCGCTCTCAAAGTGAAAACGGCTCGCTCATCGAAGGATGAGTGGGCCCTTCGCGTTTGCAGATTGACCGTTTCAAAATCGGTTGACTCTGTCCTCAAACCGGCACACTGGTATACTTAATACAACAATAAGAGCAGTGTCTTAGCTGATGCGGGCGCTGCGCGAATTTCGAGGGAGTGGCGATGAACATTCACGAGTATCAGGGCAAGGCGATCCTGAAAGGTTTTGGTGCGCCGGTGTCGGCGGGAGCGCCAGCGTTGAGTGTCGAGGAGGCCGTGGCTGCGGCCAAGACGCTGCCGGGACCGGTTTACGTCGTGAAGTCGCAGATCCACGCGGGTGGCCGCGGCAAGGGCAAGTTCCAGGGCCTTCCCGCCGATGCCAAAGGCGGTGTGCGTCTGGCAAAATCGATCGACGAGGTAGCGGCATTCGCACAGGAAATGCTCGGACGCACGCTGGTGACCGAGCAGACCGGTCCCGCCGGCAAGCAAGTCAATCGTCTCTATATCGAAGACGGTTCTGACATCGCGAAAGAATTCTATCTGTCGATGCTGGTCGATCGCGAAACTTCGCGCGTCGCATTCGTTGTCTCAACCGAAGGCGGCATGGACATCGAAAAAGTGGCGCATGATGCGCCGGAGAAGATCGTGACCTTCTCGGTCGATCCTGCAACCGGCGCAATGGCTCACCACGGCCGCAAGGTCGCGCAGACGCTTGGGCTCACCGGCGATCTCGCCAAGCAGGCTGAAAAGCTGGTCGCACAACTCTACACCGCGTTCGTGTCGACAGACATGGCGATGCTCGAAATCAATCCGCTAGTGGTCACCAAGCAAAGCGAACTCCGTTGTCTCGATGCAAAAGTGACGTTCGACACCAACGCACTCTACCGTCATCAAGAGCTGCTCAAGCTGCGCGATCTGACAGAAGAGGATGCCAAGGAAATCGAGGCGTCGAAATACGATCTCAACTACATCGCGCTCGAAGGCACCATCGGTTGCATGGTCAATGGCGCCGGTCTCGCCATGGCAACGATGGACATCATCAAGCTCTATGGCGCGACGCCGGCGAATTTCCTCGACGTCGGCGGCGGCGCTACCAAAGAGAAGGTCGCAGCGGCCTTCAAGATCATCACCTCCGATCCGAACGTGAAGGGCATTCTGGTCAACATCTTCGGCGGCATCATGCGTTGCGATGTGGTGGCCGAAGGCGTGGTCGCGGCGGTGAGGGAAGTGGGGCTTGCTGTGCCGCTGGTGGTTCGTCTGGAAGGCACCAACGTCGAGTTGGGCAAGAAGATCATCAGTGAATCCGGGCTTAATGTGGTGCCTGCCGATAATCTCGACGATGCAGCGCAGAAGATCGTAAAGGCCACCGCGAAGAAGGAAGCTGCGTAATGTCGATCCTGATTGACAAGAACACCAAAGTCATCTGCCAGGGCTTCACGGGCAAGAACGGCACTTTCCATTCGGAACAGGCGGCGCTCTATGGCACGCAGATGGTCGGCGGCACATCGCCGGGCAAGGGCGGCTCCTATCATCTTAAACTTCCGGTGTTCGATACGGTTGCCGAAGCCCGAGACAAGACAGGCGCCGATGCCAGCGTGATTTATGTTCCACCGCCGGGTGCGGCGGATGCGATCTGCGAAGCGATCGACGCGGAGATTCCGTTGATCGTGTGCATCACCGAAGGCATTCCCGTTGCCGACATGATCCGCGTGCGCCGCTCGCTGGATGGCTCGAAGTCGCGGCTGATCGGACCAAACTGTCCCGGTGTGATGACTGCGGGCGAATGCAAGATCGGCATCATGCCTGGTAATATTTTCAAAAAGGGCAACGTGGGAATCGTGTCGCGATCCGGCACGCTGACTTACGAGGCTGTGTTTCAGACCACGGCCGAAGGTCTTGGACAAACGACAGCAGTCGGCATCGGCGGCGATCCGGTGAAGGGGACTGATTTCATCTCCATGCTTGAGTTGTTCCTCGCCGATCCGGAAACGAAGTCGATCGTGATGATTGGCGAGATTGGTGGCTCTTCGGAAGAGGACGCAGCGCAATTCATCAAGGATGAAGCAAAGCGCGGCCGCAAGAAGCCGATGGTGGGCTTCATCGCAGGACGTACTGCTCCTCCCGGCCGCCGCATGGGCCATGCCGGCGCGATCATCTCTGGCGGGAAGGGCGATGCTGAATCGAAAATCGCGGCGATGGAAGCCGCCGGCATTCGCGTATCGCCGTCGCCCGCACGTCTCGGCAAGACCTTGGTCGAGGTCCTGAACGCATAAGGTTTCAACGTCTCTCACTAAGCAACTTGCAAGTCACTGCGCAAACGCGGCATCGGTCTCGATGCCGCGTTTTTCTTTGCATCGGGAATCGGTTGAAGCCGGTCTGAAAGCCCATGAATCGCCTCGGAAAAATGTTGCGGCAAACCTGTGCGCGCGGCGTGCGGGTCAGGGCAAGAATGAGGCGCCCGTCGCGTCGCAAATTCGGGAAAATTACCTAAACTCACTATTGGCATCTGGTATATTGTATGCCAATAAGATGGCCGAGGTGCTCGTTTTCGAATCGAATAGCCAATGGAGGCCGTGATGACAGTCGGAGACATTCTGCGGAGCAAGAGTTCGCGCATCGTCACGATCCGCATGAACGAAACGGTCGATACCGCCGCCAAGCTGCTGCGCCGTGAGAATGTCGGTGCGCTCGTCGTCAAGGATGTCTGCCGCACCGAAGGCAACGTGGTGGTCGGAATGTTCTCCGAGCGCGATGTGGCCAGTGCTGTTGCCGATCATGGTGCAGCCGGTTCGGCCTTGGCGGTTTCGGCTTTGATCTCGGTCCAGAAGCTCGTGTCCTGCAGCGCGCAAGATACCATCGAGCATGTCCGGCAACTGATGGACCAGCACCACATCCGTCATGTGCCCGTTCTCGAAGGTCACACCCTGATTGGCGTCATCAGCATGCGTGATCTCAATGCGGTGGCCATTGCCAGCCGGCCGGCCACCGGCTCGTCGACCACGCAAGCGGCAACCCAAACGTCGCGCTGATCGGATACGTTGAGACCGGCGTCGCGCTTTCTTCAACTATTCTACGCGCGGCAGTTGCCAATTCGCCTTGCGCGATCTGGGTGTTCGGACGAACATCGCATCACATTCCCTGAGCCGATGTGTGGCGGAAGGATATGCGATGAGCGCGACCGACGAGAAAACAAAGCCGATCAAGAGCACGGGCGGTTTGCGCGAGCTTTATCCGCAGCCGACCGAACGCGCGGCGCTAAAGTGTCTGCCCAAGCTCGACGTGCATTGCCGCAACTTCATCGCGCTGTCGCCGCTGGTCTGCATCGGTACGTCAACGAGCGAAGGTTCGGATGTGTCGCCGCGCGGTGACGCGCCCGGCTTCGTTCAGGTGCTCGATGACGAAACCCTGATGCTGCCGGATCGTCCGGGCAACAACCGCATCGATACGATGACGAATCTCGTCACCAATCCGCAAGTCGGGTTGCTGTTCATGATTCCGGGCGTCAACGAAACACTGCGCATCAACGGGATGGCGCGGATATCGACGGACCCCGATCACCTCGCGAAGGGCGCGGCCAATGGAAAGCTGCCGAAGACATGTCTCATTATCGATGTGCGCGAAGCCTATCTTCACTGCGGCAAAGCGCTGATCCGCTCGAAGCTGTGGGATGAAAAATCAAAAATCGAGCGGTCGCGGTTGCCGTCGCTCGGCGAGATGGTCAATGACCAGACGAGAGATCGCTCTGACAAGCCGATGACCAACGAACAAGCCGATGCCTGGATCGAGGAGAGTTACAAAACGAGGCTTTATTAATCGCGCCGTCACCTGCGGACATCAAAAGCAAAAAGCCGCCCGTAACGGGCGGCTTTTCAATTCATGCTCTTAAAATATTAGAGCTTCTTGTTGGCGAACTCAGCAACCTTGTCAGCTGCGTCCTTTGCAGCTTCCTTGGCTTCGCCGACCGCCTTCTGACCATGGCCCTTGGCTTGCTGTGCAAGACCTTCGGCCTGAAGCTTGTCGGAATCCACGGCCTTGCCGATGCCTTCCTTGACCTGGCCAATGGCGTCGTTGGCGGTGCCTTTAATCTTGTCTGCTGTGCTACCCATCTGTACCTCCTGCTCAATGAAAATCTTCATATCGGCAACGCGGAAGGCCGCTAAAGGTTCCTTGGCTTTGATCGTGATTACGTTAGATTTGCCGGAACGATCGAAAGAAAGCAGAGAGAAAGAATAAAAATGACCGGATCTCACGATCACTCCCACGATCATCATGATCACGCGCATGACCACACACATGATGAGCGCTGGAAACACGACGGCGTTCGCGTGATCCCCGGAAATCAGCTCGATCCCAATGTGCCATCGACAGCGGGCATGGACCGCAAGGCCGCGATCAATTTCGCACGGGTCGGTGCGCAGAAGCTGTGGGCCGGCACGGTGACGATCAAGGCCGATGCGAAAACCGGCGCGCACCATCATGGCCATCTCGAGAGCATCATCTTTGTGGTGAAGGGAAAGGCGCGGATGCGATGGGGCGAGAAGCTGCAATTCACTGCCGAAGCGGGGCCGGGTGATTTCATCTTCGTGCCGCCTTACGTGCCGCATCAGGAAATCAATGCCAGCCCCGACGAGGTTCTGGAATGCGTGCTGGTGCGCAGCGACGGCGAGGCGGTCGCTGTCAATCTCGATATCGAGCCCGTCGAAAAGCCTCAGACGGTGCTGTGGGTCGATCCGATCCACCGGGATCCAGCAGCCAAGCAATAAGGGTCCGCCGAACACGTTCCGGTGAGCGGGTTCCACAGCCTGCGGGTATGCCATTCGTATGGTTGGGGTTTTTCCGCAGTGCGACAAGCTGACGCTTGATTGATGACGAATATTGACATTCGTCATTTATAAGATGATCTTGATCGTATCAAGATTGAGGTCATCCCATGCGCGCCCAACCCCTTTCCTTCAATTTCTTCAAAGCTTTAGCTATTTCGAAGATCGTTGTCCTGTCCACTGCGGTCGGTTTCGCTCTGCTGCTGACGGGATGCGGTGAAAAGCCAACTGAACAAGCTGCTCCCAAGCGGCCGGTTTTGGTCGCTGCCGTCCACTATGCTCCCGAAACGCCGTCCAGTTCCTTTGTCGGAACGATCCGCCCCCGGATCGAGACCGACATAGGCTTTCGGGTTGCAGGCAAGATCGCCAAGCGCCTCGTCGAGGTCGGGCAGTCCGTCGATGTCGGCCAGCCGCTCGCGCAGCTCGATGAAGTCGATCTGAAATTGCAGGCCGAGCAGGCGGAAGCAGAGCTTCGCGCCGCGAATGGCGTCCTGGTTCAGGCCAGCGCTGCGGAAGGCCGCGCCAAGGAATTGCGTACGCGCGGCTGGTCGACCGAAGCACAAATGGATCAGGCGCGCGCCGCTGCAGATGAGGCCCGCGCGCGGGTCAATCGCGCCGAACGCTCGGTCGAACTCACCAGGAACTCGCTTTCTTACGCCACGTTGCACGCCGACAGCAAAGGTGTCGTCACTGCAACGCTGATCGATGGCGGTCAGGTAGTGACTGCAGGCCAGCCTGCGATTCGCGTGGCGCGCTTGGGCGAAAAAGAAGCCGTGGTCGCGATTCCGGAAACGCTGGTCGCTCGCGCCAAATCCGGTCAAGCGACGGTGTCGCTGTGGTCGGAGCCCGGCAAACAATATGTGGCGACGTTGCGCGAAATCGCGCCGCAGGCCGATTCCGCGACCCGCACTTATCTGGCGAAGTTCTCGCTGCCGGGTGCCGGCGATCAGGTGCAGTTCGGCATGACGGCGACGTTGTTGCTGTCGGGCGGTGCCGACAACCGTGTCGCGCGCTTGCCGCTCTCGGCGCTGTTCAGTCAGGGCGCTGGCGCGTCGCTCTATGTCGTCAACGACCAGAGCGGCGAACTCGCGCTGAAGCCCGTCGCCGTGAAGGCCTACGAAGCGCGCGATGTCGTCATCACCGGTGGCGTCGATGAGGGCGACAAGGTTGTTGTGCTCGGCGTGCAAAAACTCGACCCGGCGCAAAAAGTCAAAGTGGTTTCCGCACTGTCGTTTTGATGGTGCAAGGCATGACCCCGAAAAGCATGCCCTCGGGCAAGTGTACGCGACCCGGGGGTGGATACCGGTTTTCGGAAAAGGTCATGCCTCAAGAAAATGCGGCGCGGATGCCCCTGCGCCGTGGCCGTTGTGAAATATCTTTGAGGTCACGAGGCTTGCCATGAAGCGCTTCAATCTCTCGTCCTGGGCCGTGGCCCATCCGACGCTGGTGCTGTTCTTTATCGTGGCGCTCGGCTTCGCCGGTTTCTTTTCGTACCGCAGTCTCGGCCGCGCCGAAGATCCGGCCTTCACGATTAAGGTCGCCATCGTCACCGCGATCTGGCCGGGCGCAACGGCTGCCGAAATGCAGTCGCAAGTTGCCGATCCGATCGAAAAGAAAATGCAAGAGTTGCCGTACTTTGAAAAGGTGACGACCTACAGCAAGTCGGGTTTCGTCGCGTTGAATGTGACGTTCCGCGACAACACGCCGGGCCGCGAGATTCCGCAGCTGTTCTATCAGCTCCGCAAGAAGCTCACCGATATCCGCTCCGAATTGCCGCCGAACCTGATCGGTCCCAACATCAACGATGAATACGGCGACGTGGATTCGCTGCTTTATATGATGACGGCCGAAGGTGCGGACTATGCACAGATGAAAAAGGTCGCCGAAGGGTTGCGTCAGCGCCTGCTGAAGGTGGCGAACGTCACCAAGGTCAATCTGTACGGCTTGCAGGACCAGAAGATTTTCGTCGAGTTCTCGCACGCCAAGCTCGCAACGCTCGGCATCACGCCGCAAGCGTTGTTCGATTCGCTGGCCAAACAGAATGCGATCACGCCTGCCGGGACGGTGGAAACATCGTCGCAGCGCGTGCCGCTGCGCGTCACCGGCGCGCTCGATGGCGCCAAGGCGGTGGCGGAGACGCCGATCGAGAGCAACGGCCGCGTATTTCGGTTGGGCGATATTGCGACCGTGACACCGGGCTTTGAAGACCCGTCGGATTATCAGGTGCGGCAGCGCGGTCAGGCGGCGCTCGGCGTCGGCGTGGTGATGGCAAAGGGCGCCAACCTGCTTGACCTCGGCAAGTCCGTGGAAAAGGCCACCGCCGAATTCATGGCCGCGGTGCCGCAGGGCTTCAATATCGAAATGGTCGCCGATCAGCCCAAGGTGGTGGATCACGCGGTCAGCGAGTTCGTCCGTTCCTTCCTCGAAGCGCTGGCGATCGTGTTGTTTGTGAGCTTCCTGGCGCTCGGCTGGCGCACCGGTATCGTCGTCGCGCTGTCGGTACCGCTCGTGCTCACCATCGTGTTTGTGGTGATGAGCGCCATGAGCATCGACTTGCATCGTATCACGCTCGGTGCGTTGATCATCGCGCTCGGACTGCTGGTCGATGACGCGATCATCGCCGTGGAGATGATGGTGGTGAAGATGGAGCAGGGCTGGGATCGCGTCAGGGCCGCGTCCTTTGCCTGGGAGTCCACTGCATTCCCGATGCTGACGGGCACGCTGGTGACGGCTGCGGGTTTCCTCCCGATTGGTTTCGCGAACTCGTCGGTCGGCGAATACACCGGCAGCATCTTTTGGGTGGTTGCGCTGGCACTGGTCGCGTCGTGGGTCGTCGCGGTCATCTTCACGCCGTATCTCGGGGTGAAGT
>JAKFUP010000203.1 GCA_021732625.1 Hyphomicrobiales bacterium | reverse complement strand
ACGATGACGCCAGCCATGCCGGTGGCACCTTTTGGCATCGCGAGATCGATCTGCGCCAGGCGATGACCGTCGGTGGCAACTGCGCGCAGCGTTGCGGTTTTGCCGCTGCCGGCGTTATGCAGGTAGATGCCGTTGAGATAGTAGCGTGTCTCTTCCGTCGAGATCGCAAACTGCGTGCGATCGATCAGCCGTTTCATGTCGCTCGCGGCGAGCTTGAACGAATGCGTCATCTCGCCGGCGGCGAGATCGGGGAAATCGCTCTCCGGCAAGGTCTGCAGCGTGAAGCGCGAGCGCCCGGCGCGGATCGCGAGAACCGAGCGGTCGCCATCGCCTTCAAGCACGATCTGCGAGCCGTCGGGCAGCTTGCGCACGATGTCGTAGAACATGTGCGCCGGAACCGTGGTCGAGCCGCCACCCGCAACCTCGGCCGCGAGGGTTTCCGTGACTTCGAGGTCGAGGTCGGTGGCTTTCAGCGACAGCTTGGCGTTGTCGGCGCGGATCAGCACGTTGCCGAGAATCGGAATGGTGTTGCGGCGTTCGACCACGCGATGAACATGGCCTAGCGATTTCAGAAGCTGCGCACGCTCGACAGTCACCTTCATTTCAAATCCCGCCAAATCCGAATTGCAAACAGAGAGAGTAGTGAGAGGCCGGCAGCCCGGGAGCCGCGGCTATTGGTGCCCCTCGGATACGGATTTTGGCCAAGCCGATGGGGGACCGCAAGGTGGCGTGAAAAGGCGCTGCGACGCAAGGGTTCGCTGCCGGGAACGCTCACTTTTCCCGGCGATTCTCAAGGCTTATAGGGGTGGCGGAAAGCCCACCCGTCTCAGTCTTGAAGCTGGCGCTTGAGCAGCTCGACTTCGTCTGCCAGCGAGTGATCCTTGCCGACCAGGGCTTCGATCTTGCGCACCGCGTGCAGCACGGTGGTGTGATCGCGGCCACCGAAACGGCGGCCGATTTCCGGCAGGGACCGCAGCGTCAATACCTTCGACAGGTACATTGCGACCTGACGCGGGCGCACCACATTGGCGGTGCGGCGCGACGACAACAGGTCCGAACGGCTGACATTATACTGCCGCGCCACCACGCGCTGGATGTCCTCGATCTTGACGCGCTTGGGCTCTTGCGGACGGACCAGATCGCGCACTTCGCGTTCGGCCATTTCCAGCGTCACCGGCTGGGCATTGAGCTTGCTGTGCGCGAGCAGCCGATTGACCGCGCCCTCGAGGTCGCGCCCGTTGTGGGTGATCGCCTTGGCCAGATAGTCCAGAACCGGTTCCGGAACCTCGAAGCCCGCATGATGCACGCGTGCTGCTGTGACCCGCGAGCGCAGGATTTCCAGACGAAGCTCTTCGCCGAGCGAACCCATCTCGACGACAAGACCGCCAGCGAGACGCGAGCGCACGCGATCGTCGAGGCTTTCCAGATCCGATGGCGGCCGGTCCGATGCGACCACGACCTGACGCCCGGCGTCGATCAGCGCGTTCAGCGTATGACAGAATTCGCTCTGGATCGTCTTGCCCTGCAGGAACTGCAGGTCGTCGATAATCAAAACGTCGATGCCGCGCAGCGCCTCCTTGAAGGCTAGCGAGTTCTGGGCCTTCAGCGCGGCGACGAAGCCGTACATGAACTTCTCGGCGGTGAGATACAGCACCTTGCGGTCGGGGCTGGAATTGCCGGCCCATGTCACGGCCTGCAGCAGATGGGTCTTACCAAGGCCAACACCGGCGTGGATATAGAGCGGATTGAACATCACCGGATCGCCGCGCCGGCCTTCAGCGACCTGACGGGCTGCAGCGTGCGCCAGCGTGTTTGAGCGGCCCATCACGAAACTGGAAAAAGTCAGGCGCGGATCGAGCGGCGAACCGCCGAGCGCGTCGTGACTTGCGGACACCGGAGCGGATGCGCTGACGCGCAGTTCCTGTGCCGGACGATCGGGGCGGCGCACGTCCACGGCCGGTGCGGCTTCCTTCGCCGGGGCGGCTGCCCGCATCGCGGAGCGTACAGTGACGCTGACGCGCTTCACTTCCGGTAGTTCCGCTTGCCAGCACGACAGCACGCGGTCGGTGTAGTGCGACTGAATCCAGCTGCGCAGGAACACGGTCGGAACCGTCATGAAGACGCACTCGTCCTGCACGCTCTCAAGGTCCATGCGCGCAAACCAGCTTGAATAGATATCTTCGCCGACGCTGATGCGCAGGCGGCTCTTAACGCGCGTCCACTGATCGCGGACTGACTGGTCACGCAGTGGAAGACCGCGGTGTGGCTGATCCTGATGCAGATTTGTCATTGTCTTCGGCTTTTCTGTTTTTCTATCTATTTCGGCGGAGGCAATCGCAACTGACCATGCAATTCGGTTGCCAGTGATATCAGGACGCTGCCGTGCATCGGTACGACGCTACGGAACTTCAGCGCGTGCAGTCTCCAGACAGAGCCGCTGAGCAGCATCTCGGTGCCGCCGCCAGTTCAGCCGTTGTGTAGAGGGAGAGAGCGCCGCGCGATGTCAGTACGGGTGAATTAGCGAGGACTTGGACTGGGCGGACGATACGGGGGAATACGACCGCCGCCGGAGGCAGCGCCAAACGCGCCAGCCTGAAAATCCAGAGAAATGCAAAGCACTGCGGGAAAATAATTGGATGCGATTGTCAGCGCATGATCATGAACCATTTTGGCTCCGTAAATTTTCATAAAAGTTCCCCTCACTCGCTGCGGAAACCCACAGCAAGTTGCCCTCTTGTCGATGTCTTGTTTCAGTGCCGCCGTGTATCAGTCTTCGAAACCTGCTCGTTACAGCAGCCCGCTGCGCCGTCGGTTTTCTTCTTCAAGATTCTTAATGTTCTTGCTGGGTAGTTTCTTGCTTTGCGTCCTCGTCTACAATCTCTTTCGGCGATGGTTCCATCAGGCGCATAACTCTTCATTCCCACAAATCGGTGCGAGTGAATCGTCGCTGCCATTTTGAAACGCAATCACATGGAAAGCGTCGCTGACGCGCATACCGCCACTAGATCTGCACGTGCACCCCGGATCTTGAGCCGCTCTGATCTGAAGAGCCGCAGGTGCCGCGAACGACTTAAGGAATACACGAGGTCAGCAAAGCCGCAACGCATTTGATTCAACCTCGATGCAAAAAAAAGATACCGCGAGTGCAGCAGTCACGCTGCTGTTTGTGACTGCATCCCAACGTTTTGAAACTGTGCGGAGAATCGAAGCGTTGCGCGCGTGTCACACATTGCGGCTTTGAAAAAAATACGTCATCTGATTGTTGCAACCAATCGCAAGCCGAACGGGTTTTGCAACTACTCGCGCGCGCTATGTTGATAAGTGACTAGTGAAGCGCGCGTTTTTCTGAGCGTCACAACAGGGTAACCCTCGCATGCTTTTTTGCCTGCGACCGCATCGCGCTTGCTTTTGGGCTTTCATTTCAGGCTGCGGTACAAGTAAGCAATGCACTATGGAAGGTTCGCAAGTGCGATATTGCGATCGGCAACGCCGTGCTTTGCGTAACGTCAGCGCAATCGGCGCTGATTTCGTCAACCGTAGCCGATGCGTTTGAAACCCGGCCGCCAAACATTGATGCAGAGGTTGACTGTTCGTGCCGCGAACGCAGGCAAGGCCTTGCAGGGGATTCGCCTGACAAAACAAAAGCCCGGCCGAAGCCGGGCTTGTTTCGTTCCAGGTCGCCGCGAGAAAAAATTTGGAGCGATGCTGACGCCGTAAACTTAATTGCTAGGTGACTTGCGAGATTTACTTGGCGAGCTTCGCGATCTGGTGCGTCAGTCGCGATACCTTGCGGCTCGCATTGTTCTTGTGGATGATGCTCTTCTGGGCAGCCTTCATCAGTTCCGGCTCTGCGGCGCGCAGCGCCTTGATCGCAGCGTCGCGATCGCCCTTCTGGATCGCTTCCTCGACGTTGCGGACCGATCCGCGCATCTTGGTGCGTCGTGCCTTGTTGACGATGGTGCGGCGGGCAATCTTGCGCGTCGCTTTCTTGGCGGAAGTTGTATTGGCCATGTTCTCTTTGCCGCTTCTGTCATTTCTGCAACCGGACGGCTGTTGGCCTTTCCAGTAGCGGACGCCGGTGTAGCACTCTGCCGCGGCGGTGTTGAATTCCGTTGCTTCTGAAAAACCATATGTTCAGAAAGAACATCGGCGGCAGAATGATCTGCCGCCCGTTGGCCGACCTTATAGGCGGGGGGACCGCAAGCGTCAACGCCCAGCAAAGCCCGTTTTGGGTCTAAAATGCCTGGAAACGGACTATCCCGGATGACGTATCTTTTTGCTAGGGGATCAGCATGATCGCGGCCAACCCGTCTCCATCCGGCACGATGCGGCGAAACGGGATGCCCGGAGCGCATTTCTGTCAAGCCGATGTCATTGAATTCGCCGCAGTCCGGCGGTATTGGCGGGACGCTTTCGGCGGAGCGGTCTGCCGGTCGGGCAACATAAGAAGGGTGCAGGTGGGGCGATGATCCGGGGTTTCTTTCGTTTGATTGGACTGCTGCTGTTGACCGGCGCCTTTATCTTTCTGGTTTACGATGGCGCCCGCTCGATCGCCGACCAGACGCTACGCCTGACCCGGCTCGGCGAGCTTTGGAACGATATCAATCAAGCCAGTCAGGTGGCCTTGCAGAAATCGGTTGAAGGTCTCGCGCCCTGGCTCTGGGCCAGTGTGGTCAAGGTCATCCTCGATCAGCCGACCTGGGCGGTGCTTGGCGTCATGGGCCTCTTGCTGATGCTGATGTTCCGGCCGCCCAAGCCCCTGATCGGTTACGCCCGCGACTGATCGGCTGTGCGGGCAGTGCCAAACTTATGATCGCTGCGGCGCGGTAACGCTCTGACGGATGCAGCGTACCGACATATATATAGGCGGAAGCTGACCGAAGGAGCCCATCATGTTTTTCTCGCGTAAGCCCACTGCTCTCCCGACTGCCAGCGAGGCGCTGCCGGGACGCTCGACGCCGATTCCCACCGCGCGGCAGCATTTCGTCAATGGTAACCCGCTGAAACCGCCATATCCGGAAGGCATGGAGCAGGCAGTGTTCGCGCTCGGCTGTTTCTGGGGCGCTGAGCGCAAATTCTGGCAACTTGGCGACGGCATCTATACGACGGCGGTCGGTTATGCCGGCGGTCACACGCCGAACCCGACATATGAAGAGGCGTGCTCGGGCCGCACCGGCCACACCGAAGTGGTGCTGGTCGTATTCGATCCGAAGACAATTTCCTATGAGCAACTGCTGAAGACGTTCTGGGAAAATCACAACCCGACGCAAGGCATGCGTCAGGGCAACGATGTCGGCACGCAATATCGTTCGGCGATCTACACCTTCGGCGACGAGCAGCTCCGTGCAGCGCTTGCCTCGAAGGCGGCCTACGAGAAGGCGCTGGCGTCGAAGCGTTATGGTGCGATCACCACCGAGATCGCGCCGTCAGGTCCGTTCTATTTTGCCGAGGATTATCATCAGCAATATCTGGCCAAGAATCCGGCCGGCTATTGCGGTCTCGGCGGCACCGGCGTGTCGTGCCCCATTGGCGTCGGCGTCACCGCCTGAGTTGGGCGGAGCGATAATCCATAAACGGGCGGGCCGTGAGGTCCGCCCTTTTTCATGACATCGAACTCCGGCAGATGAGCGTGGGTCGGCCGATACAGCGGACAAAAAAAAGATAACAACGAGGCCAAGGTGCCGATACCAAGGGAAACGGGACCGGGAGAAGAACAATGAGTTTTCGCAAACGGGGAATGAGCGGATTTGCAACGCTGACGGCCGGTCTCGTCGCGATCGTGCTGTTGACGCCGGGCGCGCATGCGCAATCAGGATCAGCAGAGAATTACCCGGAACGTCGTATCACATTCATTGTGCCGTATCCGCCGGGCGGAGCTACCGACATCACGGCGCGCATGCTGGCTGGCAAGCTCAGCGAAGCATGGAAGCAGACGGTGATCGTCGAGAACAAGCCAGGCGCGGGCGGTATCGTCGGCAATGACTTTGTCGCCAAGGCGCAGCCTGACGGGTACACCGTCTTGATTGCCATCACCCAGATCATTCAGGCACCGAGCCTCAATGCCAGTCTGCCGTACGATGTCGCGAAAGATCTCGCGCCGGTCGCGCAAGTCTGTCTGTCGACTATTGCGCTCGTCGTCCCGGAGGCACAGCCGTTCAAGACCGTGAAGGAACTTGTCGATTACACGACTGCCAATCCGGGCAGGCCTTACGGATCGTTCGGCAACGCCACCACCTCGCATCTCTATGGCGAGCTGTTCAAGAAGATCGCCAAGGTCAACATGACTCATGTGCCGTATCGCGGGTCGGCGCCATTGCTCAATGACCTGCTCGGCAATCAGGTGATCAGCGCCTTCATCGACCTGACCACGGCTGCGCCGCAACTGGCGGCCGGAAAAATCAGAGCGCTTGCGGTCGGCGGGGAGAAGCGCAAGAGCCTGCTTCCCAACGTGCCGACCATGGCCGAGCAGGGGTTTCCCGGCTTCGAGGCCGAGGGTTGGGTCGGCGTGTTTCTGCCTGCGGCTACGCCAAAACGGATCATCGACAAACTCGCCGACGAGATGGCGAACATCATTGCCTCGTCGGAAGGCGTCGAGAAGATCAAGTCGTTCAGCATGGAGCCCGTGGGTGGCGGCGCCAACGTGTTTGCCAAGGCGCTGAAGATCGATCAGCAGCGCTGGGCCGATGTGGTCAAGCAATCGGGCGTCAAGGCGGACTAAAGTCCCCTACCTCTTGGGTCAAGCGCCGTTAAGCGCGTCCGGGGATCAGGCCTCAGCTCATCAGATGCTTGGCGAAGAACGCGAAGGTACGCTGCCAGGCGATGTCCGCGCTCGGCTTGTCGTAGCTCGCCCGTTCGTCGCAGGAGAATCCGTGCTGCGCGCCGGGATAAACGTAAAGCTCGACGTCGGGCCGCTTGGTGCGGATCGTCTCAACGTCGGTCAGCGGAATGCCGCTGTCTTTCTCGCCGAAGTGCAGCATGGTCGGCGCTTTTGGCGTCTCGCCGGCGAAGCGCACGACCGCGCCGCCATAGTAGCCGACCGCAGCCTTCAGGCCATCCAGTTTCGTCGCCGCGGAGAACGCGACGCTGCCGCCGAGGCAGAATCCGACGATGCCGATCGGCCCGAGGCCTTTCACTGAATCGATTGCGGCCTGGGTGTCACGCAGCATCGCTGGCCAGTCGGGGCTCGCGACGAATTTACGCGCCACCGCGACTTCGTCCGGAGAATAGCCGCACTGAAAGTTGCGTTCGATGCGATCGAAGATCGAGGGTGCCACGGCGACATAACCCTCAGCCGCGACGCGGTCGCACACCGAGCGGATGTGATGATTGACGCCGAAAATTTCCTGGATGACGACGATCGCGCCTTTCGGCGGGGATGCAGGTTCGGCGCGATAGGCACCGAGCTGGAATTGGTCGGATGCGGTCAGCGTGATGTCGTGTCCCAAGGCAAAATCTTTCGATTGGTTTGATCGCTACGGTCTTGCGGCGCCGGCTATCGCTTTCGTGAATAGGATCAGCGCCACATCCAGTTGCGTTCCCAGTCGCCCTTCCAGCCGCTGAGGGCACCCTTGCGGAATTGCAGATAAAGCAATCCGTCGCGTCCGAAGAAAAATCCGCCAAGCGGACGTTGCGCGACGAACATTTCGTTGCCCGGCCTGCCGCTCACATAGGTCAAAGGCGATTGCAGCGCCGCGGCCGCGTCATCTGGGTTCATCCCGAAAACCAGAGGCGTGGTGTTGGACAGCGTTTGGGTAAATGGCGTCTTTGACGCAAAGGGCCGCGGTTCGGGCAGCAGCAGATAGCCCTGCGCAGCGGCAGGCACCGGCGTCGCAAACCACAGCGATAACAGAAGGATCGCACGTAAAAACATGATGCGATTGTTTGCCGGAATGGGCCTGATTGCAAGGCGGAACATGCCCGCGGTCCTGTCCAGTTGCCCGAACAGCGCGTCGAGCCGATGTCTCCCGTTCGCGGTGCGAACGCCGCGCGACGACCGGCCGCGGCCAGAATTTACCGTTCGTTGACCAAACGGATTTTTGAGACCGAAGGTATTCCTATATTCATGCGGCCTTAATGGCAATCTGTCGAAATCAATGACCGGATAAACCTGTCGTTGCCTCGGCAACATGCGGCGCTCGAACGAGAGCAAATCTCTCGCGGTCGTTTACAGGCCGGCAGACGCCTCCCGCATCAGAAAGATGCGGGCAAGAGGAAGCCGCGAATGAACAGCAAGTTGCGTCTCCTCAGACTGGTCTGGCCATTCGTTGCAATCATTCTTGTTCAATGGGCAGTCATCGCGTTCAGCATGGAAGTGCTTTGCTCGGCGCGCGCATATGTCGCCGGCGAAAGCCTGTGGTCCAAAGGGCAGAAGACCGCCATCCATTCACTGGATATGTACGCCGGTGGCGGCAATGAGGCTGACTTCCAGCGCTATCTCTCGGGCGTTGCCGTTCCGCTCGGGGATCGGGCCGCGCGAATGGCACTTGAGCAGGATCAGCCCGATCTCCGTGCGGCACGCGAGGGATTCCTGCGCGGCGGCAACCACCCTGACGATCTCGCTGGGTTGATCTGGCTGTTCCGTCATTTCCGGGCATTGCCGTTTTTCAGCACGGCCATCGAGAAGTGGAAGGCGACGGATGGAATGCTCGACGAGCTCACAACGCTGGGTGAGACAATCCGGGCAGAAAAGACATCCGGCAAAATGGCGCCGGACATCATGGCGCGCCGCGAGGCACAGATTTCGTCTCTGAATCTTCAGTTTGCGCCGCTTGCTTACGCGTTCTCGGAAGCCATTTCCGAAGGCGCGCGCCAGGCAAAGATGATTTTGATCTTTTCAAACTTGATTGCCGTTGTCGTGCTGCTGATCCTGTTGATCTGGTATGCGCGTGGCTATCTTGCCGAGAACCGTGCCTATGAGGACGCATTGCGTGCAGAAAAGGAACGCGCCGAGATTATCCTCGCGTCGATCGGCGATGCGGTCATCAGTATCGATCCGCAGGGCCGGATTGATTATCTCAATCCGACCGCCGAGCAGATCATTGGCGCCGAAGGTAAGAGCGTGCGCGGAAGCCCGGCCCCGGATGTGCTGCGGCTGATCGACCCGGTGTCCGGCGAAAGCAGCCAGTCTGTTTTGACGGCCGCGATGAACGCGCAGCCCGTTCAGCCGGCCGATGCGCGGCAGCTTCTTGTTCGGGCTGATACATCGACAATTCCGGTTTCGCTGGCGGGCGCGCCGCTGACCACGACGGGCGAGCATGCGGCCGGCACGGTGATCGTGTTGCGCGACATGACCAACGAGATGGATTACGTCAGCCGCCTGGCCTGGCAGGCGACCCACGATCCGCTGACCAATCTTCCCAATCGGCGAGAATTTGAGTCACGGCTTGCCGATTCCCTCACTGAATCGCTTGCGACCGGCGAGCATCATGCAGTCGCGATGCTCGACCTGGACCAGTTCAAGGTGGTCAACGACACCTGCGGCCATGCCGCGGGCGATGAGCTGCTGCGGCATATGGCGGAGCGCTTGAAACAAAGTCTCCACCGCGGCGAAATGGTCGCTCGCCTCGGCGGCGACGAATTCGCAATTTTGCTGCGCAAATGCCCGATCGACCGCGCGGCGCTGATCTGCGAGCGAATCCGGGAAACGATCGAAAACCTGAACTTCAGCTGGCAGGGCAGTTCCTTCAACACCACGGCCAGCGTCGGCCTCGTGCAGGTTACAGGTACAACCGTTTCCGCTGAAGATGTGATCCGCGCGGCCGACGTGGCCTGTTATCTCGCCAAGGATAAGGGCCGCAATCGCATCCAGATTCACAATCCGGACGATGCAGACCTACGCAGCCGGTTCCGCGAGATGGTGTGGGTCCAGCGCATCCATGAGGCGCTGGAGGAAAATCGGTTCTGTCTCTATGCGCAGCCGATCCTCGATCTCAAGGGCGAGGATGATGCCGGGCTTCATGCCGAGATTCTGGTTCGGATGCGCGACCGTGACGGCAAGCTGATCCAGCCGGGCGAGTTCATTCCTGCCGCCGAACGCTACGGCCTGATGCCGTTGCTTGACCGATGGATCATTCAGAACTCATTCGCGGCGCTTGCAAGCGCAGACAGGCCGGTGGCGATGTGCGCCATCAATCTGTCCGGGGCCTCGTTCAACGACGAGGACTTTGTCGATTTCATCAGCGATCAGTTGCGCGCCACCGGCGTCTCGCCGTCGTCGATCTGCTTCGAGATCACCGAAACCGCGGCGATTACAAATCTCACGACGGCGGATCATTTTATCCGCGCGCTGAAGGTGCAGGGCTTCAGCTTCGCGCTCGACGATTTTGGCGCCGGCATGTCGTCATTCACCTATCTGAAAAATCTGCCGGTCGACTTCATCAAGATCGACGGCAGTTTCGTCAAGCAGATGCTGAGCGACCGCACCGACCGTGCTATTGTCGATCTGATCGCCCGGCTCGGCGTGGTGATGGGCAAGCGCACCATTGCCGAGTTCGTCGAGAACGATGCCATGATCGACATGCTGCGCGAGATGGGCGTCGATTACGCACAAGGCTACGGCATCAGCAAACCGCTTCCGCTCGAAGACGTCTTTGGCGTCGCGGGGAGCCTCGCGGTCGCCTGAACGGAAAGCGCTGGCCAGGCCTTGCAGCTGAAGCCTTCGGTGATTTCGACACGATATTGAATCGATTCGCGCGAGTTCATCGAACCACGCGCTAACTCACTTCACAACAATCGCGGAACGCGGGCGGGGATCCATGCATGGTATTGCAGGGTTTACGTGAACATTCCGTGGAGTTGCCTGTGACCCGACAATTGCCGCTTTATCCGCCCGTTGATATTCGGGGACGCGTTGTGCGTTCGCTTGGCGAGGCTGCCTATGAACTGCGCCAATACGCGATCGAGCAGCGTGACGATGAAGCACGGCGTCTGGTGCATGCAATCCGCGATATCCGCAGCGTGTCCGATGCTGAGATTGCCGAGGGCCGTCTGCGCGCGTGGCTGATCGCGACCAATAACGAGCATGCGCCGCCCGTTAAAAAACCTGCCAGTACCAAATCGGTGGCCTGAGATTACGTGCCGGATCGTAGCAACGCTCGGGTGCTAAAACGGTGCCCGCCGCGCGGCCTCTGCCTTCAGTCAAAATTTGGCGGAGAAGGAGAGCTTTTGGCATTTGCGCCAGATCGTTCCCGGCTAAGGTGGCATTGTCCATCCCGATCCACAGGAGCCGCCCATGATCCCGCACGACACCCATTTGCAAATCGGCTCGCTGCTGTTCGAGGGCCTCGACCAGATCGATCTGACGGGTCCATTCGAGGTGCTGTCGCGGATTCCGAACTCGACCTATCGCATCTACGGCAAGACCGCCGATCCGGTTCGCGACATCAAGGGATTGCGGCTGACGCCGGATGCGGCGCTATCGGCTGCGCCACAACTCGATGTCCTTCATGTGCCGGGCGGGTTCGGCCAGGAGGCGTTGATGGAAGACGTCGAAGTGCTCGATTGGATCAAGCAGCAGGCAGCCGGTGCACGCTCTGTTTTCTCGGTGTGCACAGGCGCATTGATTTGCGGCGCGGCGGGTCTGCTCAAGGGGCGGCGCGCGACGACGCACTGGGCTTCGTTTCATCTGCTGCCTTTGTTCGGTGCGATCCCTGTCAACGAGCGGGTGGTCGTTGACGGCAACTGGATTTTCGCGGCCGGCGTCACCTCCGGCATCGACGGCGCGCTGCGTCTCGCCGCCGAGCTTCGCGGTGACGACGTGGCGCAGGCGATCCAGCTTTACATGGAGTATGCGCCGGAGCCGCCGTTCGACAGCGGCACGCCGGCGACGGCCCCCGATGCCATTTTGCAGAGCGCGCGGAAATCGGTCGCCGCTATCACTGCGCAGCGCGAGGCGACGGCGCGCCGGGTAGCTTCAAGGCTCGGGATCAACGCCGCCGATGTGGCGGCGGAATGAAGGTGGCCGAACCTTGGCTGACAATAAAAAGCCCGACTACCTTTCGGTAGCCGGGCGATGGCCGTTCTGTTGCTAGGTGGACCTACCCCGAATGGTTACGCCGCGAGGCGCACTTCATTCATGCGAACGTTATCGTTTGCATTTAGGTTTTGACCCGATAACGGCGGTATCATGCCGGGCACAATTCGTAGTTTCTTCGCGACCATCGATCCTAGTTCGCCCCCGCCTTAGCGGCTTTGGGATCATGCCTTCCGGCAAGATCGATCTCACCGGAATGAGACCTTAAGCTCAAGTCGCTCAGGTGGAGGCGCCGGGTACTGCCCCCGGGTCTGTCCGCAGTCCACTTCGAGTTTCAGCGCCATCGTCTTTCGACGGGGATTATATAGCACGGGCGGTGCGGGGAAAAAAGCCCGGGAACCCTTCGGCAGTCCCCGCTCGCGATGAGTCTCGGATGCAAAGAATTGGCTGCGCGTAGCTGAAGCTCGATCGCAAATGAAGATCGGCTGGCGCACCCGATAGGAGTCGAACCTATGACCTTTGCCTTCGGAGGGCAACGCTCTATCCAGCTGAGCTACGGGTGCGTAGCCTCTGATTTAGCCGATCGGGCAGAGCCGGGCAACGGCGCGCGAGCCGCCGGTTGCCGCTTTCCATTTCATCCCTTTATTGCGCTTTTGCGAGAATCGCACCGGCAAAGGCCAGCCAAGCGGGCGAGGTGCTAACTGGCAGCGACAGGAATTTCAACGCCATGTAGGCACCGCCGCCAATAACGTACACCGGGTGCGGCCGGCCGCGGGTGCGCCAGTCGAAGACCATGGCCGCGATGACCAGCAGTGCTGCGATCATGGCTGGCGGAATTGCAACCTCAACGGGCGGCGGGCCAATCGCGCCGGGCGGTGCCAGAAACACAAGAAACCATCGCGCGATGGCCGCGTCGAGAATCGAGATCGCCGCCAGCAGCATCAGCCGTTTGTGAACCTCGGGACGCCGCGCCATGGCGACGCCGAATGCGAACACGATGGCGAAGAATACGATGCCGCCGAACGGGACGATGGTGAAGGCGAGGCCTTCTTGCGTCTTGCCGATCTCTGCCGCCGACTTCATAGCGTTGATGCCGGTCTGGATGCCGAAGATAGTCATGGCTGTGGCAAACGCGACGCCGATCATTCCCATCGACCGGTGCCGGCCGATCCTGCCGGATGCTGCGAGCCAAGTCTGAAATACGAAAAACAGGCTCCAGCCAAAAAAGACAATGCCGTGAATATGGACGACGGGATTGGCCTTGAACAATCCGGATGCCATCGGCGCGAAATAGCTTGGTGCAAAGCCGAGGAAGGCGACCGCCGCGCAAGACAGCGCCATGTAGAAGTAGAAATATTTTGGCTCGGTCCGCGCAGTCATGTGGGCCGATGCTCCATCGTGGCGGTCATTATGACAACGATCCCGAAAACAGCTCGATAGACAATGGACCAGCATGGGCCGGTCGCTGAAAATCAGCAATTAAACGAGCCAGCGCGTTTATGACGTATCCGGGAATCAACGTGTCAGCAATACCGTCATCGGTCTTTTGTAATTGAGCTAGAATTTCTCGACCCATGGCCGCAGCTCGACCTCAACCGACCAGGCGCTGCGATGCTGCCGCAGCACATCAAGATAGGTCTGCGCGATCGCGTCCGGATGCAGCCGGTTGTCGTCGGTATCGACACGGGTTTCGCTGCGCACGCCGCCGTCAATCACGAAGTGCGCGACATGAATGCCCTTTGGCATCAGTTCACGCGCGGTGCTCTGGGCGAGGCCACGCAGCGCGAACTTGCCCATGGCGAATGCGGCCGATAGCGGGAAGCCTTTGACGCCTGCGGTGGCGCCGGTGAGGAAAATCGCGCCGCGGCCATGCGGCATCATCCGCCGCGCGGCCTGCTGCGTCACCAGAAACGCGCCGAACGCGGAGATTTCCACTGCCTTGCGCACGGCTTCCGGATCGATCTCGGCAATCGAGCCCGGCGCGCGGGCAGAGGCGTTGTAGATCACGACGTCCGGCTCGCCGATTTGCTTGTCGGCTTGCTCGAACAGCTTCGCCACGTCATCGGGCTTCGATGCATCGACCTTAAACGCGGTCGCATTCGTTTCAGCGATCAGCGGCTTGAGCTTGTCGATATTACGCGCTGCCAGTCCAACTTTCATGCCGTTGGCCGTCAACAAACGCGTCAGCGAAGCACTGATGCCGGCGCCCGCACCGACGATCAGCGCTGTACGAAATCCCAATTCAGACATGCGAACTCCACCAGATGCATTGGTCTTTCCGGAGATCACCGGTTACGAACCGGCGGGGCTAAAGATGGCCATCGGCTTCGCCACGCCGCGCAGGTCGTGTTCGCCGAGATGGTCGAGCGGCATGTCTAGATGGCGCGCCACCGCTTCGGTAATCAAGATATTGCGATGAAGCGTTTTCTGCAGCGCCTCGACGCGGCTGGCCTCGTTGACGGCCGAGCCGATCACGGTGAAGTCAAGCCGCTCCGGCGCACCGATGTTGCCGAAGAACACCTCGCCCTCATGCAGCGCGATACCGCTGCGCAGCGGTTTCCAGCCTTCGATCAGATGCAGCGGCGGCGGCTCCTGCGCGTTTAACCGTTCAAGTCCTTCGACTGCCTGCTGTGCGGCGCGGAGTGCGGCCTGGGCGGCTGCTGCATACTGGTTGTCGGCACCGATCGGAAAAACCGCGAGCAGACCGTCGCCCATGAACTTCAGGACCTCGCCGCCATTCGACAGCACTGCACCTGCCAGCGTCTCGAAATAGGCGTTCAGAAGCATGATCATCTCGGGGCCGGACAGGCGGCTCGACAGATCGGTGAACCCGCGCAGATCGGAAACCCAGATGATGGCGCGGATCGCTTCGCCTGACCCGCGCTGGATCGAGCCGGACAGGACCTTTACGCCGGCGACAGTGCCGAGATAGGCGTTCAGCGCGTTCTCGGCGATGCGTGCCGCGATATGCCGCTCCACGTGGAGTGCGAACAGGCGGAGCAGGCGCGTGACCTGTTCGACCTCGATGTCGGTAAACCCCGATGGCCGTACCGTCGCGAAAGTTACGATGTGACGATACTCGCCGCCGCCCATCGGCATCACGATATATTCGTGAATGCCGAGGTCGGCGAGCTCCGCCATGATGGGAAACTCGGCTTTGGACTCCGCAAGTTGCGGATTGCGCCGCAGGATCTGTTTGGTCTCGATCACGCGCGCCAGCGGGCTGAACTTGAAAAAGTCGGCGTCGCCGGCGGAATGCTCAACCTTCACTTCGTCGCAGAAATTGTCGGCGCTGCGCCAGTTCCAAGCGAAACCGAGCAGTTGCGGATGCAGCGTAGTGACATGCAGGCTAGCGCGGTCGATTGGCAGCCCGGCTGCGATCATGTGCCAGATGAACGACTCCATCAGCACCAGCATTTCGCTCTCGAGTGTGGCCGCATGCAGCAGCCATTCCTCGATCTCTGCCATCGTTGTTTGTGCGGGAGCGGATGCAGCACCGCGCGCCGAGCGTTTGACCAGTGTGACGCCCGGTGGATAGCTCCGCGCATTCTGAATGATTTTTTCGTCGGAAATAGTTGTCACGAAGACATGCTCTGGGAGTGGCTGAAGTGTCACCCGGAAAGGTGTTCATTGGCGCAGCGATTGGCAAGGGCCGGTTCGATAGTCGTACGGCTTGCGCGGCGAACAGTCAGGCCGGCTTGATCGCGATGCGCAAACCGTCCTTTGGCTTCGGAATTGGCCACATCTGCCAATCCGGCTTGTATCCGTGAGGCAGCGAGACCTCGACATTCTGCAAAAGATGCCGGGTGAAGCACTTCGCCTGCATATAGGCGAAATGCAGTCCGAGACACATATGCGCGCCGCCGCCATACGGCACCCATGCGAACCTGTGACGGCCGCGCTGCGCCTCATCGGTGAAGCGCATCGGATCGAAACGCTCCGGTTCGGGCCAGTGCTCGGCCATGTGATGGGTGTAAAGCGGGTTGGACCCGCACAGCGTCCCGGCCGGAATGTCATAACCGCGGAACGAAAAGTCACGCATTGCACGGCGCGGAATCGACGGCACCGGCGGGATCAGCCGCAGTGCTTCCTTGAACGCCATTTCGGCAAGCTGCATCTTCTCGAGTTTTTCGAACGGCAGGGGCTCACCGGCAGCGACGCCCAACCCGTCGATTTCCTCGCGCAGCTTGCTCTGCCAATCCGGATTTGCGGCAAGGTGGTAGACCAGTGATGTCAGCGACGAGGTCAGCGTGTCGTGCGCCGCCATCATCAGGAAACTCATATGGTCAACGATATCCTGCGTCGAGAGCAGTGCGCCGTCTTCGTGTGTCGCCCGGCACAGTTGCGAGAACAGATCGGTGCCGTCTTTCTCGCGGCGAATCGGAATCTGCTGCGCGAAATAGGCGATGATCCGCTTTCGGCCATTGACGCCCCGTGCCATCTGGGTGCCTGGCCATGGCTTGCGGATCGGTGTGACCGAGGCCGCCACCATGTCGACAAACGCCGCGGTAATGTAATCGACTTCGGGTCCGATCTCGGCGCCGAGAAACGACGTCGCGGCGAGATCGAGCGTGAGTTGCTTCATTGCCGGATAGAATTTCATCTCACCGGGATTGTTGCGCCACTGCGCGACACGGCGCGCGATCCCTGCGTCAAGCGAATCGAGATAGGACTTCATCGGTCCTGCCTTGAAGGCGACCGACAGCGCGCGGCGATGAAGGCGATGTTCGTCGAAATCAAGCAGCATCAATCCGCGCGGGAAAAGCTGACCCAGGATCGTGCCCCAGCCATGGGTCGAGGAAAACAGCCGGGTCTGGTCGAACAAGGTCAGTTCGTTTGCTTCCGGTCCCAGCATGGTGATGCTGGTTTCGCCGAGGATGCGGGTGCGATAGATCGGGCCGAAGCGTTCGGCCATGCGCTCGACCTCGCCCTTGGGGTCGGCGAGCACGCTGAAGGTGCGGCCGACCACCGGCCAGCCTTCGTCTCCGGGAATATGCGATAAGGCCTTGCGATTGGCGCGCCCGACAAACGCGATGTCCGGCGCCGATGACGCCATGCCTTGCATCGACATCGATCACTCCCTCGACTTGGCGGCTACCCGGCGTCTCGCCGCTTTTCTGAGACCGGCAATTTCCCGCCGGAAAAGTGTCTGCTTATGCGGCGGTTGGCAAGGCCCTGCCTCGTGTGGGGCCTCGCCGTCACGCTGTGGCGGGCAGTCCGTGCGCCGACGCCATCTCGCGGATGTGCCGCAGCTTTGTCTCAAGTCCCGACCAGTCGTCGCGCTCGGCAATCGGCGCCCACAGCGCTTCGACCTCATCGATCAAAATCGTGCAGGGCGTTGCATTGCTGAAATAAGGATGATCGAGCCGGGCCGAATCGATAGGCGTGTAGGCAGCGAGCGCGGTGCGCACCGGCGCGAACAACTCTGTCGTGTAGCGTTCGCTTTCCGGGCCGCCTTTAGCGCGGGCCTCGCTCGCAAGGCCGCCATACCAGTCGAAGAATGTTTGCTCGAACGGTGCTTTGCTCTCAAGCAGATAGGCCCACACCGCGCGGGTCAGCTCTTCGTCGGTTTTGGCATCGACGGAGCGCAGTCCGAGCCGCCACAGCATGGCGTCGTTGAATGCCTGTTGCAGCGAAGGCCCGAAGGCATTGAGCGCCGTCTCCAAATCCTCTTTCGGCACGAACGGCAGCAGGCATTCGGCGAGCCGCGTCACATTCCAGAACAGCGTGTCGGGCTGGCGGCCATAGGCATAGAGGCCCTGCTCGTCGAAGTAGGCGGCGGTGAAGTTCGGCTCCAGCACCGGCAGGAAACGCCACGGGCCGTAATCGAAACTCTCGCCGGTGACGTTGATGTTGTCGGTGTTGAGCACGCCGTGCACGAAGCCCGCCGCCATCCATTGCGCGCCGGTACGCGCGACGCGGCGGCAGACCTCCGAGAGAAATGCGACGGCGCGCGTTTTGAGATCGTCGTGCCACAGCTCCGGCATGTAGGTGCGGATGGTGTAGTCGAGCAGCCGGCCGAGGTTGTCCGGTTCGCTCAGATAGGCAAAGCGCTGGAACGATCCGATTCGGATATGCGAGTGACTAAGTCGAACCAATACTGCGGAGCGTGTCGGTGACGGCTCGTCGCCGCGCGTCAGCGCTTCGCCGGTCTCGATCAGGCTGAACGATTTCGATGTGTTGACGCCGAGCGCTTCGAGATACTCGGTCGCGAGAACCTCGCGGACGCCGCCCTTCAGGGTGAGCCGCCCGTCACCTTGCCGCGACCACGGTGTTTGTCCCGAACCCTTGGTGCCAAGATCGAGCAGGCGTCCGTCGTGGAGATCGTGCAGCTGCGCGAAAAGAAAGCCGCGGCCGTCGCCGAGGTCCGGATTGTACGAGCGAAACTGATGGCCGTGATAGCGCAGCGCCAACGGTGCAGGATGCGAACCGGGCAACGGCTCGAATTGCCCGAAATGCGCGATCCATTCGGCGTCGCTCAACGTGTCGAGCCCGACGCGCCCGGCCCAGCGCTGGTTGCGATGTCGGATGATGTGCTTCGGAAAATCCGCCGGCGCGACTTCATCATAGAACGTGCCGCCAAGTGCGGCGTGCGAGATCGATGGTCGGAAGGCGG
>JAKFUP010000218.1 GCA_021732625.1 Hyphomicrobiales bacterium | reverse complement strand
GTCGTGCAGATGACCGTGTCCTTGTTCATGGTCGGGCTTGCGATCTCGCAGATCGTGATGGGGCCGCTGTCGGATAAATTCGGACGCAAGCCTGTGCTGCTCGGCGGCCTCGGCCTCGCCGTGATCGCCAGCATCGGCTGTGTGTTCGCCGAGACCCTGCCGCAACTGATCGTCTGGCGCTTTCTGCAGGCGCTCGGCGGCGCCACCGGCATGGTCATCAGCCGCGCCATCATCCGAGACCTCTATCCGCGCGAGCGCGTCGGCGGCATGATCAGCCTCGTCATCGCCGTGATGATGATCGTTCAGATGCTCAGTCCGCTGATGGGCGGTCTGGTCGAGACGGCATTCGGCTGGCGCGCGGTGTTCTACGCGCTGGCCACCGGATCGACAGTTGTGCTGCTGAGCATCGTCGCGGGCCTGCCGGAAACGCGGCGGAGCGTCATCGCGACGGAAGATACCGGCTTCCGCAAGGATTTTGGGGCGCTGTTCGCGCACCGCCCGTTCGTTGGTTACGTGCTGTGCTACGTACTGGCCTCCTCACTGATCTTCGTCTTCGCCGGCAGCGGGCCATTCATCGTCGTCAACCAGATGGGGCGCTCCTCTGCCGAATACGGCGCATGGTTTGCGACCTCCGGCCTCGCCTATCTCACCGGCAATCTGTTCAGCGCGCGGTTCTCATCGCGCATCGGCATCGACCGCATGATCTGGATCGGACTTGCGATTCAGATTGCGGGCGCATTGCTCAACCTGCTGTGGGGCGTGCTCGGGCTCAACCAGACGCCAGCGTGGCTGTTCGGCACCCATATGATGGTGACATTCGCCAATGCTTTTGTGATGTCGAACACGGCTGCCGGTGCAATCAGCGTCCGGCCGCAGGCAGCGGGCACTGCCTCCGGCATCCTTGGATTCTCGCAGATGGGCTTCGGCTCGTTGTGCTCGCAGGGCGGGGCATACTTGGGCGGCAACTTCGCGACGCCGCTGCCGCTTAACATCGCCATTGTGCTGCTGTCGCTGGCCTGCGCTGCGATGATGATTTTCGTCGTGCCGCGACGGCATGCCATGGTGACAAAGGCCGATGTGAACAAAGCCGAGGAAGAAGAGTCGGCGTTGCTTTAGACTCGTCATTCCGGGGCGCGCGCTCTTACTTCACCTCTCCCCGCCTGCGGGGAGAGGTGAAGTAAGAGCGCAGCAAGCCGGGTGAGGGGCTCTTATTATCGCGCCCCTCACCCCAACACTCTCCCCGCAAGCGGGGAGAGGGAGTACGCATCACCCGCCGATCAGCTTCAGCCACTCGTCCTCGGTCAGCACCGCAACACCAAGCTCTTTCGCCTTGGTCAGCTTTGAGCCCGCATCTTCCCCGGCAACGACATAGTCTGTCTTCTTCGACACCGAACCCGCGACCTTCGCACCCAGACGTTCCGCGCCAGCCTTGGCCTCATCGCGGGTGAATTTCGTCAGCGTTCCCGTAAAGACGACGGTCTTTCCGGCCACCGGCGAATCCGTCTTTGCCTGCTCGGCCGGCAGCACGTCGATTTCCTTGAGCAGTTCGTCGAGCGCCTTGACGTTGCGTTTTTCGGCAAAGAACTCCACCACCGCCTCGGCGACGACCTCACCGACGCCGCCGATGGAATCCAGATCCTGCCACGCCTCGTTCGGACTCTCGCTCTCGTGCCCCTTGCTCGCGGCGATCATGCTCTCGCGGAACGATTCAATCGTCGCGTAGTGCCGCGCCAGCAGCTTCGCATTGCCCTCGCCGACATGACGGATGCCGAGCGCGAAAATCAACCGATGCAGCGCGATTGTGCGGCGCGCATCGATCGACGCGAACAGATTCCGCACCGAGGTCTCACCGTAGCCTTCGCGATCGGCGAGCTTCTTCGAGGAGCGCGCATCGCGTTTCTCCAGCGTGAAGATATCTGCCGGCGACATTACGATGCCGCCCTCATAGAACTCCTGAATCTGCTTGTCGCCCAAGCCATCGATATCGAAAGCGAGCCGCGAGACGAAATGCTTCAGCCGCTCGGTCGCCTGCGCCGGGCAGATCATCGCGCCGGTGCAGCGGCGCACCGCCTCGCCTTCCTCGCGCACGGCGTGGCTGCCGCACACCGGGCAAGTCTCGGGAAATTTGTACGGTTTCGTATTCTTAGGGCGCTTGTCCTCGACAATCGCAACGACCTGAGGAATCACGTCGCCCGCGCGCTGCACGATCACGGTGTCACCTTCGCGGATATCCTTGCGCGCGATCTCATCCTCATTGTGCAGTGTCGCGTTCGATACCACGACGCCGCCGACCGTCACCGGCATCAGCCGCGCCACCGGCGTCAGCGCGCCGGTACGCCCGACCTGAATGTCGATCTTTTCCAGCACCGTTGTCGCCTGCTCGGCGGCGAATTTGTGCGCAACAGCCCAGCGCGGAGCGCGCCCCGCGAAGCCGAGCCTTTCCTGCCAGTCGAGCCGGTCGACCTTGTAGACGACGCCATCGATGTCATAGCCCAGGTTCGCGCGCTCAGTGCCAATATGGCGATAGAACGCCAGCAGTTCCTCGACGCTTTCGCAGCGCTGAATCAGCGGATTGGTCGCGAACCCCGCCTTGCCAATCCACTCAAGCATGCCAGACTGGGTTTTCGACGGCATCGCGCTCATCGCACCCCATGTATAGGCGAAGAATTTCAACGGCCGCGAGGCAGTGACCGACACGTCTTTCTGCCTGAGCGAACCAGCCGCGAAGTTGCGTGGATTGGCCGCGGCCTGAATCCCGGCTTTCTCGGCACGCTTGTTGAAGCCGATGAAATCGCGTCCGAGAATATAGACCTCACCGCGAATTTCGCAGATATCCGGGACGTTGCGGCCCTTGAGCTTGTGCGGAATGTCGGAGATGGTGCGCACGTTGGCGGTGACATCCTCGCCTACAAAGCCATCGCCGCGTGTCGCACCGGTGACCAACTCACCGTTCTCGTAGCGCAGCGACAGCGACAATCCGTCGATTTTCGGCTCGGCGACAACCGCCGGCATCTCCTCAGTGGGTAATTTCAGGAAACGCCGGACGCGATCGATAAAGTCGGCGACATCCTGGTCGCTGAAGGCGTTGCCGAGCGACAGCATCGGAACAGCGTGGGTCACCTTGGCGAAACGCCCGGACGGCGCGGCGCCGACTTTTTGCGTCGGCGACTCGCGCGTTACCAGATCGGGGAAACGTGCCTCGATGGCCTCGATGCGCTGGCGCAGCGCGTCATACGCGGCGTCCGAAACCGTCGGCGAATCCTGATTGTAATAGCTCTCGTTGTGCTGCTCGATCTCGAGCACCAGCCGCATCAGTTCGACCGTGGCCTGCGCCTTGGTGAGCTTGGCAACATCGATGAGTGGATTTGCTTTCTTCGCGGCCATTTTCTTCGCAGCCATTTTTTTCGCAACGTTGGCCTAACCCGCAGCCGCCTTCATCAGCCGATCAGCCGCAGCACGAGCCTCGGCAGTGATTTCCGCTCCCGCCAGCATGCGCGCGATTTCCTCGCGGCGTTTGTCCACAGCGAGTGCTGCCACGCGCGTCGCCACCCGCTTGCCCTTGTCGAGTGCGTCTTTGGAAATCAGCAGATGCTGGTCCGCCCGCGCGGCGACCTGCGGCGCATGGGTCACCGCCATCACCTGCACCTTACCGGCGAGCCGCGCCAGCCGCGCGCCGATAGCGTCCGCCACAGCACCTCCCACGCCGGTGTCGATTTCGTCGAACACCAGCGTTGGCGCGGAGCCTTTGTCGGACAGCACCACTTTCAGCGCCAGCAGGAAGCGCGACAGCTCGCCGCCCGAAGCGACCTTCATCAGCGGTCCCGCTTTGGTGCCGGGATTGGTCTGTACCCAGAACTCGACGCGATCATGCCCCTGCGGGCCTGGCGTTGCCGCATCGCTGTCGACCTGGGTCTGGAATTTGGCGCGGTCGAGCTTGAGCGGCGCAAGCTCGGCGTTGACCGCCTTGTTGAGTTTCTCAGCCGACTTGTTGCGCGCGGCGGAGAGCTTTTCGGCGGCAGCGCCATAGGCCTTGTCGGCCTCCGAGACGGCCTTCTCCAGCCGCTTCAACTGCGCCGCCCCGGCATCGATCAGCGCCACGTCCGCAGCGTAACGTATCGCAAGCGCTGCAAGCCCATCAACCGGCGTCGAATACTTGCGCGATGCGCCGCGCAGCGCGAACAGCCGTTCCTCGATCCGCTCAAGCTCGGCCGGATCGAAATCAGCCGCGACCAGCGCCGCATGCAGATGATGATCGGCTTCGTCGAGTGCGGTCAACGCCGTATCGAGCGCCTTCACAGCGGGTTCGATCAATTCCGGCGAACTTGCCGCCCGGCGCTCCAGCCTGCGAACCGCCGCCGCAAGAGCGGCCACCGGCGAGTGAGGCCCGGACACCGCCGTTTGCGCCTCGCGCAAATCCTCGGCGATCTTCTCGCCTTGCATCATGGTGGTGCGGCGCGCGGCGAGCGAAGTCTCCTCGCCCTCCTGCGGCGCGAGTTTCTTCAACTCATCCGACGAATGCCGCAGATAGTCCGCCTCGCGCGCTGCGCGTTCCATCGCCTCACGGTGAGCCTCGAGCGCCTCGCGCGCCGTGCGCCGGGTGTCCCAAAGCGCCTCAATGGCAGTGACATCCTTTTCCAGCCCGGCAAAAGCATCGAGCAACCGGCGATGGGTCGAGGTATCCACCAACGCCCGCTCGTCATGCTGACCGTGGATTTCGACCAGCACGGCGCCGATCGCTTTCAAAGTTTGCACGCTGACCGGCTGGTCGTTGACGAACGCGCGGGTACGGCCGTCAGCGAGTTGCACGCGGCGCAGGATCATCTCGCCATTATCGTCGAGACCATTCTCCGCGAGAATCGCCAGCGCCGGGTGCCGCTTCGGCACATCGAACGACGCAATCACCTGACCTTGCTCGGTGCCCTGGCGCACCAGCGCAGCGTCGCCGCGGCCACCGAGCGCCAGCGCAAAGGCGTCGAGCAAAATAGATTTACCCGCGCCGGTTTCGCCGGTCAGAACCGCAAGACCGCGGGCGAACTCGATATCGAGCCGCTCAATCAGAACGATGTCACGGATCGAAAGACGCGCAAGCATGAAGGCATGTCTCGTAAGGGACGGTGACTCGGGTTTCAGACGGGAATCTAGTCCGAAACATCACCCTCGTCATGCCCGGCCTTGTGCCGCGCATCCACGTCTTTGTTGAACATCGTTGAAGAAAGACGTGGATGGCCGGGTCATAGGCGAGCAAAGCGACGCCGTTCTTTGAACGGCTACGCCCGGCCAGGACGATTAACATGAGCTTAGCCGAGACCAACCCGTTTGAACGCGCGGCTGATGTAGGAGCCCTTGTTCTCGGTCGGCTCACGGCCGCCGGATTTCACCAGGCTATAAGCGTCCTTGTACCAGCGGCTGTCCGGAAAGTTATGGCCAAGCACGGCCGCAGCCGTCGATGCTTCATCGACGATGCCGATCGCCATGTAAGATTCGGTCAGCCGGGCCAGCGCCTCTTCGACATGCCGCGTCGTCTGATACTGCGTCACCACCGACTTGAAACGGTTGATCGCGCCAGTGTAGTCGCGGCGATCCAGATAATAGCGGCCGATATTCATCTCGCGGCCGGCGAGCTGGTCTTTCGCGCCTTCCATCTTCTTTTTCGCGGCGCCAGCATACTCTGAAGACGGATATTTCCGCACCACCTCTTCCAGCGCTGATATTGCCCGTTCGGTGCGGCCCTGATCGCGGCTGATATCCGGAATCTGGTCGTAGTGGGACGCGGCGATCAGATACTGCGCGTAGGCCGAATCGGGGCTCGCAGGATGCAGCGTCACGTAGCGCGTCGCGGAACCGATGCAGGCATCGTAGTCGCCAGCCTCGTAGCTGGCGTAGGCGGAGAGCAACAGCGACTTGCGCGCCGTGTCGGTGTAGGGATGCTGGCGATCGACTTCGTCGAATTTCTTGACTGCGGCTTTCGCGTCTCTCTTGCTGTTCATCAGATACAAGCCCTCATTGTAGAGCTTGTCCGCGGGTTCATCGACAAAGGCCTCTTCCTTGGCGAAGAACTTGTCGAACAGGGCACCGGCGCCGCAACCACCGAGCGGCAATGCCAGCATCGCAATGCCGGCCGCGAGCCGTGCGAAACGGGCGATCGGAAAGGCAGAGACCGAAGATCGGAGCGTCATTTTTCCTGCCCAAGACCCAATCAGCCAGGGCCGGAGACGGCCAGCAGCTGATACCCCAAACTACTTGTCGCACAACAGGCCCGCAGCATCACCGTGCCTGCGAGCACAACCCGTTTTAACCCAACAACATGCGATAACCAACCGGATATGCTGACATTTCGCCCGTATTAAGGCGGTTAAGACGAGCCTTTAACGGATGTGGTTACCGCTCGCCGGCTCTCTAAACTCGACCGATCTCTAAAATGGTCAGCCTCGAAAGATCAAAGCCAAGCGCTCACCGCAGCGGTCTTTAAATCTGCGATCGCTCAAATACAGGCTTGAGCTAAATCGAGTTTCAGGAAACGTCCGGGCCGTAGGCCGGAACCACCATACCGCCAACGACCTCGGCGTGCCCGCGAACGGTGCGACGGGTCGTTTCGGCCTCGACAACGCGCCAGGCGCTGCGATCTGCCAGAAGCGCCGTCAGAACGGCATGGTTGAGTTTGTGGCCACCGCGCACCGACCTGTACAAGCCGATCAACGGCATGCCTGCAAGCGCCAGATCGCCGACCACGTCGAGCACCTTGTGGCGGACGAACTCGTCGGAGTAACGCAGACCCTCTGTATTGAGGATGCGGGTATCGTCGTAAACCACCGAATTTTCGAACGACGCACCCAGCGCATAACCAGCGCTCCACAGCTTGGCTACATCGTTCATGCAGCCGAAAGTACGGGCGCGGCTGATATCGCGGCGGAACGTGGTCGGATCGAGATCGAGCACATAGCCTTGGCGGCCGATCATCGGATGATTGAAGTCGATCTCGACTTCGGCACGGAAGCCGCCGGAATACGGCAATAACTCGCCGACCGACTGCCCCATCACAACCTTGACCGGACGCAGAACCTCGAGGAAACGGCGCGGAGCAGCTTGCTGAACGATGCCGGCGCGCTCGATGGCGGCAACGAATGCTGCTGCGCTGCCGTCCATGATCGGAACTTCGGGACCATCGACTTCGATGGTGGCGTTATCGACACCCAGACCACGAAGTGCTGCGAGCACATGCTCGGCGGTCGAAACCAGCGGACCTTCCCGGTCGCCCAGAACAGTGGCGAACTCGGTCGCGATCACGGCATCGGCCAAGGCCTGCACTTCGCGATCGGCACCATCAGCGCTGACCCGGACAAAAATAAAACCTGCATCCACAGGAGCAGGTCCAAGAACGAGTGTCGCAGAAGCACCGGAATGGACGCCGACGCCAGTCACGGTGACTGACGAACGAAGCGTTGTTTGCCGGCTGAATTTCATTCTCACGTACCCACTCGACTAAACTTCATCCGAGCCCGGCTTCCCCACCGGTGCGGCACCGCCGCGACTCGACTGAAATTCCCCAAAGTCGCTAACAAGTTGTGGCAGACCATAACCAATCCGGTCGACATGGCCACTCACGCTTGTTTACCGATTGTTACCCCAAAGCCGCCGCATTCACGCCGCGCGTTAACCTAATTCAGACTGCCATCACAAGCTCTAAAACAATATCGTCAAAGGTATTTAATTACAGTTATTTCAGATACTTGACTACTTATCGCCCGATACAACCGCGCGTAAAAGAAAAAGTCCCGGCAGAGGCTGCCAGGACTTCGTCAGATCAATGGCTTGTAACAGTTTATCAGCTCGACTGGCGGCGCAAGAAGGCCGGGATATCGAGGTGGTCGTCCCCATGGGCCGAACTGACCGGGGCGGTCCGGCCATGCGAATCAAGGCCCTGCGGCGGGCGCTTCGCATACTCAGATACCGGTTCCGATGACAGCGGTGGCATCGGGCGCTGCGGCTTGCGCTCGGGCAGCGGCGGCATCTGGGCCATCGGAGGGCCTTCCGCACGTGCCGCGATCGGCGCCTCGGTTTCCTCGTCACGGCGTCCAAGGCCGACATTGGCAAGACGTTGCAGCAGCGACAGGCGCTTGGCCTGCGGATGCTCTTCCTGGATATCGCCGCGGGCCTGACGGATTTCATTCTGCGCCGGCAGCGGCAGATCGTCGAACTTCGGCATCCGCGGCGCGCGCACCGGCGCACGCTCGGCTGCCGGAGGAATGAACGAGTCCGGGATCGGCGAGTCTTTGATATCGAACGACGGAATAGCCTGCTGCTCCGGGAACAGCGAGGGCTTCTGAGCAATCGGGCGCACAGTCACGTCGCCATAAGCTGCCTCTGAAATCGGAGACGGGGCAGCAGCAATTTCGGGGGCCACCGCGGCTGCAATCGCGGCAAGTGCGGCGCGCTCTACCTTTTCAGGGGACATGCGCGGCAGCGCGGCCGGAGCGGTTGCCGCTGGCTTCGAGACACCTCCAGCAGCGGCGCGTTCGGCAAGGCGCTGGTTGTCGGCGCGCAAGCGAGCCGTGAGATCGGCCAAGCGGCTGTCCGGAGCACCGCCGATCGCGGACACCGGCTGCGCCGGGGTCTGGCCGTTGCGGGCAATCGCCGCCTGTTCGATGCCGGTGGCGACCACCGACACGCGGATGACGCCGTCGAGATTTTCGTCGAAGGTCGCACCGACGATGATGTTGGCGTCCTGATCGACCTCCTCGCGGATTCGAGTGGCGGCTTCGTCGACTTCGAACAGCGTCAGATCCTTGCCGCCGGTGATCGAGATCAGAAGGCCGCGCGCGCCCTTCATCGAACTGTCGTCGATCAGCGGATTGGCGATCGCAGCTTCCGCGGCGGTCAGCGCTCGCTTCTCGCCAGACGCCTCGCCGGTGCCCATCATCGCCTTGCCCATTTCGCGCATCACGGCGCGGACGTCGGCGAAGTCGAGGTTGATGAGGCCTTCCTTGACCATCAGGTCGGTAATGCAGGCAACGCCCGAATAAAGCACCTGATCGGCCATCGCGAAGGCGTCGGCGAAGGTGGTCTTCTCGTTGGCGACCCGGAACAGGTTCTGATTCGGAATGATCAAGAGCGTATCGACGACCTTGTGCAGTTCGTTGATGCCCGATTCAGCCGTGCGCATCCGGCGCTGGCCTTCGAAGTGGAACGGCTTGGTGACGACGCCGACGGTGAGTATGCCCATCTCGCGTGCAGTCTTGGCGATCACGGGGGCTGCACCGGTGCCAGTACCGCCACCCATGCCGGCAGTCACGAACACCATGTTCGCGCCAGAGAGATGATCGCGGATTTCGTCGATCACTTCCTGCGCTGCGGCCGCGCCGACATCCGGCTGCGAGCCCGCGCCGAGGCCCTGCGTGACCTGCGTGCCCATCTGGATGATGCGCTCGGCCTTCGACATGGTCAAAGCCTGCGCGTCCGTGTTGGCGACGACGAAGTCGACACCCTGCAGGCCCGCGGTGATCATGTTGTTGACGGCATTGCCGCCCGCGCCGCCGACGCCAAAGACGGTGATCCGCGGCTTCAGCTCACGAATGTCGGGAATGTTGAGATTGATGGTCATGGGAGCCTCTCGATTGCGCGCGCGTTAGTTTGCCACCGGCGACGCGCCGGCGGAGTTGATGAAATGGAAGTGACGATAAGTGAACGACGTCATCAGAATCCCTCTCGCAGCCATTGTCCGACCTTGCCGAAGTAGCCGCCGGTGCCCGTCCTGAGCTGACGCGCGTGGCGCGGTTCGACATGTTCGAGGTGAAGGAATTGCGGATAAACCAAGAGGCCGGTGGTCACGGCGAATGAAGCGCTCTTGGCTTCCACCGGCAGACGGCCGAAGCCGAGCGGCCGGCCGACGCGAACGGTACGGCCGAGAATCTGGCTTGCGAGTTCGGAAAGTCCGGTGAGATGGGCGCCACCGCCGGTCAGCACGACACCTGCCCTCGGCTCGGAGGCAAAGGGGGAGTCGGCGAGGCGGTCCCTGACCATCTCAAAAATCTCCTCGGCCCGCTGCCGGACGATGTTTGTGATCGTGGCGCGGGAAACAACGTGCGGAGCACCTCGCTCCTGATCGCCTGCGGCCGGAACCTGCATCAGCTCACGCGCGTCCGATCCGCCGGCAAGTACGGTGCCGTATAACGTCTTGATTCGCTCGGCATCCGCAATGCAGGCGCCTAGGCCGCGTGCAAGATCCATGGTGATGTGTTGCCCGCCGAGCGCAAATCCGCTGGCGTGTACGAAACGCCCGCCCGAATAGGTCGCAATCGTCGTCGTCCCCGCGCCGAGATCGACCACGGCCGCGCCGAGATCGGTATCGTCGTCGGTGAGCACCGAGAGGCTGGCCACATAAGGTGACGCCGCCATCGCCTCGATGTCGAGATGACAGCGCTGCACGACCAGCATCAGATTCCGGGCAGCGGTCGCTTCCGCCGTGACAACATTCATGTCGACGCCGAACTGGCGTGCGACCATGCCGCGCGGATCGCGGATGCCCTTCACGCCGTCCAGCGAGTAGCTGACCGGAAGAACATGCAGCGCCGAGCGCCCGTCGGGGGTCGCGTGATGCATGCCGGTGCTGGTGATCCGCGTCACGTCCGACTGCGACACCGAACCGCCACGAATATCGGCTGTGGCTTCGATGAGTTGGCCATGAAGACGGCCAGCTGACAGCGACAGGATGACCGACTCGACACGGACGTTCGCCATCCGCTCCGCCAGCGCGACGGCTTGACGCACGGCCTGCTCGCAGGCGTTGAGATCGACGACGGCACCGGCCTTGACGCCGCTGGACTGGATCTGGCTGTAGCCGATCAGCTCAATGGCATGGGACCGTCCGCGCAACGCCTCGTTCGGCGGGCACGGTCTCATGCGCGCTATCATGCAGGCAATCTTGCTCGATCCGATATCGAGCGCCGCAACCAGCGTCGCGCGCTTCTGCGGCATTGACCGCGGCTTTGGAACCTGGATGCGCTCGCGCCCGCTCATGCGTCGGTGCCCTTGCGCTTGGACTTCTTCAGCAGCTCATCGCGCGCCTTGCCGGCTTCTTCCGACAACCGCACGGTGAGACGATCCGGCAGGCGCATGTCGATCGCGGTGATATCGCGCGACAACAGCTTGTCGTCCTTGTCGAGTTTGGTCAGCGCGGTTAGCGCACTGGCGACGCCGTGCTCGGGCAGGCGGATATCAAGGCCAGAATTCATGCGCAGATTCCAGCGGCGCTCACCGATATAGATAACGGCTTTCACATCCGGCTTGATCTGCGGATATTGCGCCAGCAGCGCGAGGAAATCGCGCGCGTTTGTCTCAGCACCCTTGCCGACGACGAGCGGCAGATTGGTGAATCGCTTCGCCACATACGGCTCCAGCACGGAGCCATCTTCGGCAATCACCGACATGCGCCCGCCCTGCTGCCAGAGGGCGAACGCCTTGCGTTCCGTCACCTCGATCGACAGACGGCCGGGATAAAGCTTGAGCACGGTCGCGTCGGCGATCCACGGGCTCGCTTTCAGCCTGTCACGAACGGAGGCGGCGTTGAGGAACAACAGCGACGAGCGGCCGTTGACGCCGCCGATCGCAAGGATTTCTTCCTGGCTGAGTTGCTTGCGGCCGGTGATCGACAGCGACGTGATCCGGAAACCTGCGGTATTGGCGAGCGCGTTGCGCGTATCGCTCAAGCTTTCGCCGATCGAATCGAGATGGCCGCCCTTGACGATGCCGAAACCGAGACTGCCGATCAGAAGTGCTAAAGTCGCGGCAATTCCGAACCGGCGCGGCAGCCGGCGCTCGAGCTGGACAATCAAGCGCGGCATGTTGCCGTCGCAACGGGAAAGCGTCGAATGGGCATGGCGCGCGCGAGAAGGCTGGCGCGCAGGCGCCAATCGTCCGCCGAAGTCGGCAGCCTGCTTCGGATCAGAACGCTGCCTTCGCGTCGTCAGCGACCGAGCGAGGCGTCCTCCACCATCCATTGCACGAGCTCGTCCAAGGTTCGCCCGCATCAATGCGAGCTCCAGCGCTCAAAAGATGCGCCGCCAGCGTTAACCTTCGGACTTCCTGGTAAACAATTGGTAAAGGCGATGCCCGCAGGCGGTGTTTTCGACCGTCAACAGAAGACTTTGCCTTGATGCTGCAAGGACGTTTGCTCAAAAGAGGCCTGAGCCGCGAAATCAGCCCTTATGTCCGCTTCTGCGCCAGAACGATCTGATCCCGCAGGAAGTCGGCGAATTCAATTCCCTGAGCTTTCAGCGCCTTTGGGTAGAGCGACGCCTTGGTCAAGCCCGGCAAGGTGTTGGTTTCGAGATAAACCAGCCCCTTCTCCGACACGATGAAGTCGGACCGGGAATAGCCGCTGCACGACATCGCCCGATGCGCCCTCACCGCCTGATCCATGATCTGCGCAGTGATCGCAGGCGTGAATCGTCCCGGGCAAATTTCCTGAGTCGATTTGGCGAGATACTTGGCCGTGTAATCGAACCCGCCATCGGCCGGGATGATCTCGACAGGCGGCAGCGCGATCAGCGAGCCATCCAGTTGCTCGAGCACACCGCATGTCGCCTCGACGCCTGCGATGAACGGCTCGATCAGATAATCCTCGGTCCTGGCTGCGTTGCGGACGGCGGCCAAATCCTGCTTCGCGTTGACGAAGATCAAACCGTAACTTGAACCATCCCGCGCTGGCTTCGCAATCAACCGGCCATACTCGGCGAGCGCCGCCTCGGCATCGTTCAACGCGACACTGCTGGTGATCGTGACGCCTGCGATCGCAGCAAACTGCTTGGCCGCCACCTTATCGAATGCGAGATGCGACGACGCGGAGCCGGAGCCTGTATAAGCAACACCACGGCTCTCGCACATCGCCTGTAGTTCGCCGTTCTCAGCCGAGCCGCCATGCAAACCGAGCACCAGCAGGCGATGATCGGCCTTTGCCTTGTCGAGCGCCTCCGCGACAGTACCGAAACTGCGGGTGCCAGGATCGAACGGCTCTTCGAACGGCTTTGAATGACTCTGCAGCGTCTCGGCTTTGGTTTCGTGCACGCGGTCGTCGGCATTCCAGAACCACAGATCGGCCTCGGGCAGCGCCGCGTTCAAGGCCTGCGCGGTCGCGACCGAGACGAGACGCTCCTTGTTGGAGCCGCCGAAGAGGATGGTGATGCGCATCAGCTCCGCTCAATTCCGATTCGCTTGATTTCCCAGTGCAACTCAATATCCGAATTTTCTTTCACGCGCTTGCGCACGGTCTCGCCAAGCGTCTCGATATCATGCGCCGATGCATCGCCGTTGTTGATGAGAAAATTGCAATGCATCTCGGACACCTGCGCGCCACCGACACGCAAACCACGGCAACCCGCCGCATCGACCAGCTTCCATGCACTGTGTCCGGGCGGATTCTTGAAGGTGGAGCCTCCGGTCTTTTCGCGAATCGGTTGCGCGGTCTCGCGATGCTGCTGCACTTCAGTCATCCGCTTGCGAATGGTCTCCTGATCGGTGACGGACCCGCGAAACAGTGCCGCTGTAAAGATGATGCTCTCGTCAACGCCATGGCTGCGATAGACAAACTTCATGTCGGAATTACTGAGCGTGACGCTCTCGCCCTTGCGGGTGACGCCGTGCGCCTCCACCAGCACATCCTTGGTCTCGCCGCCGTTGGCGCCCGCATTCATGCGCAGCGCACCGCCAATCGAGCCCGGAATGCCGAACAGAAATTCCATGCCTCCGATATTGGCCTGCGCCGCCACTTCCGCGACGCGCTTGTCGAGCGCGGCGGTGCCTGCGCATACCGTATCGCCGTCGGCTTTCACCTCGCCAAAGCCACGCGGCGACAGGCGTATAACGACACCGGGCATGCCGCCGTCGCGCACGATCAGGTTCGAGCCAACGCCGACGGTGGTGACGCTCATATCGTTTGGCAGCTTCGACAGAAAATAAGCGAGGTCATCAGCATCAGCAGGTGTGAACAGGATTTGCGCCGGACCGCCAACGCGAAACCATGTCAGCGGCGCCAGCATCTCGTTCGCCAGCAACCGCCCGCGCAAATCCGGCATTGCGGATTTCAGATCGTCGCTGATGTCGGGGAAAGTCATTTCGGCTCGTCATGGCCGGGCTTGTCCCGGCCATCCACGTCTTCCATGATCGCCAAATGGCAGGCGGCTATGTTTATTTTCTGACCAACCGGCCCAATGGCATTCTGTATGTCGGTGTAACGAGCAATCTTGTCCGGCGAGTTTTCGAGCATCGCTCCGGCGCTGTCGAAGGTTTCACCAAAAGACACGGGCTGAAACAACTCGTATACTTCGAAGTATTCGACGACATTCGCACTGCTATCCAGCGCGAGCATAATATTAAGCACTGGCCTCGTGCCTGGAAGGTCAGAAAAATTGTTGTCGATAATCCGGCGTGGAATGATCTTTTTGAATCTCTTACGCGACAACGACGTGGATGGCCGGGACAAGCCCGGCCATGACAACAAACTATGGGTTGCGATAAAACTCACCCCAGCGCCTTCAACTCGCCCGGCAATGCGTAGGCCCATTGCGTGATGTTGCCCGCACCGAGGCAGACGACGTAATCGCCGTCCTTCGCGATGCCGCTCACGACTCCAGCCAGCGCCGCCGGGTTCTGCAGAGGAATCACCTCGCGATGGCCGTGCGCGCGCAGGCCCAAAACGAAATTGTCGCGGTCGATGCCCGGTATCGGCGCTTCACCCGCCGGATACACGTCGGCGACGATCACCGTGTCCGCATCGTTGAAGCAGGTGCAGAATTCCTCGAACAGCGATTGCAGCCGTGTGTAGCGGTGCGGCTGCACCACCGCGACGACCTTGCCGTTGGTCGATTCCCGCGCGGCCTTCAGCACGGCAGCAATCTCCACCGGATGATGACCATAGTCGTCGATGATAGCGACACCATTCCAATCGCCCGTTCGCGTGAAGCGGCGCTTGACGCCGCCGAAGCCTGCCAACGCTTTGCGGATTGCGTCATCCGTCAGGCCGAGTTCATACGCGGCCGCAATCGCGGCCGTGACGTTCAACGCATTGTGTCGGCCCGGCATCGGCAGAAACAGATCGCGGATTTCGTGCGACGTCCCCGCTTTGCGATCGCGGAACGCCACGCCGAAATGCGATCCGCCGTTCATCGGCTTGAGATCGACCAGCCGCGCATCGGCCTGCGGATTCTCGCCGTAGGTGATGATGCGGCGATCCTCGATCTTGCCGACCAGCGTCTGCACCACCGGATGATCGATGCACATCACGGCAAAACCGTAGAACGGTACGCTCTCGACGAAATTACGAAACGCTTCCTGCACCGCATCGAACGTCTTGAAGTGATCGAGATGTTCAGGATCGACATTGGTGACGATGGCGATGTCGGCGGGCAACTTCAGGAAAGTGCCGTCGCTCTCGTCGGCTTCGACGACCATCCAGTCGCCCGCGCCGAGGCGCGCGTTGGTGCCATAGGCGTTGATGATGCCGCCGTTGATGACAGTCGGATCGAGATTGCCCGCGTCTAGCAGCGTCGCGACCATCGACGTCGTTGTGGTCTTGCCGTGGGTACCTGCAATGGCGATACAGCTTTTCAGCCGCATCAGCTCGGCGAGCATTTCCGCGCGCCGCACCACCGGAATGCGCTGCGCACGTGCCGCCAGCAACTCCGGATTGTCGCGCTTGATCGCGGTCGACACCACCAGCACATCCGCGCCCGAAACATTTTGGGCACGGTGGCCGACGTGAATCGCAATGCCTTTTTCCCGCAGGCGCGTCACGTTGGCGCTCTCCAAAGCATCGGAGCCCTGCACTGTGTAGCCGAGATTGCACAGCACCTCGGCGATACCGCTCATGCCAATGCCGCCGATACCGACGAAGTGGATGGGGCCGATTTTGCTCGGCAGTCTCATGCAATGATCTCTATTCTTGCCGTCATGCCCGGCTTTATGCCGGGCATCCACGACTTTCTTCAAACAGACGTAGATGGCCGGGACAAGCCCGGCCATGACGAAAAATCTACTCCTGCCACAGGATCAAGTGAGTCGCGCCGTCTTTTCGACCAGATCGGCCAGCCGTTCGGCCGCATCAAGAGCACCCACGGCTCGGGCCTTGGTAGCCATATCGGAGAGCCGTTGCGGCTCGGCAGCGAACGCGGCGATCTCCGCAGCCAATCGATCCGGCGTGAACTCAGTTTGTGCCATCCGGATCGCGCCACCCACCCGATCCAGCACCCCTGCATTGGCAAACTGGTCCTGATCGATCGCGCCCGGCAGCGGCACCAGAATCGATGGCCTTCCAATCGCCGCGAGTTCGGCGACGGTGCCCGCGCCCGATCGGGACACCACGAGGTGGCTCGATGCGAGACGTGCGGGTAAGTCAGAGAAGAAAGGATTGAGTTCGGCATTGATCTTGAGCCGGTCGTAGATTGCGCGCACGCGCGCCATGTCTTCTTCGCGCACCTGCTGCACCAGCACGAGCCTGCTCCACAGCGCTGGCGGCAATGCCTCGATCGCAGGCGGCACGATATCAGCCATCACCCGCGCGCCTTGGCTGCCGCCGACAACCAGCACACGCAATGGGCCTCCCGGTTCAGGTGCAGAAAACGGAACCGCAGCAGCCGCAAGAATAGCAGGCCGCATCGGCGTTCCGGTCATTGTCGCCTTGGCAGCCAGATCAGGATCGCGGTCGAGCGCACCGGGCAGCGAGGTTGCAATTGCCGTGACGCGCTTGCTTAGGAAGCGGTTGGCGCGGCCAAGCACCGCATTGGCGTCATGAATGATGGCCGGCACGCCCGCGAGCCGCGCGGCAAACACCGGCGGCAATGTCGGATAGCCGCCGAAGCCAATCACCGCTGCAGGCCTGAGTTTGCGTATCAGGTTGAGCGCCATCGCGGTGCCGGCTGCCAGCATCACCGCGGTTTTCGCCAGCGCCCACGGATTGCGGGCGCGCAGCGTTTCGCTCGGCACCACGTCGATCATGCCCTCGGAGAACAGTCCGCTGTAACGCACCGCGCGCGAGTCCGTCACCAGCCGCACGCGATAGCCGCGTTTCATCAGCACTGACCCCAGCGCTTCCGCCGGGAACAGATGTCCGCCGGTGCCCCCGGCTGCAAGAAGAATGAGAGGTGCGTCCGTCATGGGTTCCGCTGCCGGAAGTGACGCTGCGTCAGGCGAAGCCGCGCGCGGCGTTGCGATCGTTGAGCGCGACGATGTCGGAGCCTGGCGCCTGCCGTGTCAAGGCGAGCAGCATGCCGATTCCATACGACAGCGAGATCATCGACGATCCGCCGTATGAAATAAATGGCAGCGTCATGCCCTTCGCTGGAACGAGATGCAGATTGACCGCCATGTTGATCGCGGCTTGTACACCGAACAGGATCGCGAGACCGGATGCCGCGAAGCGCACGAACAGATCTTCCGTCGCATAGGCCCGCGCCAGCGAGCGAATGACGATGAAAGCAAACAGTGACACCAGGATCAGGCACAGAGCGATGCCGAATTCTTCGGCGGCCACCGCGAATACGAAGTCGGTGTGGCTGTCGGGAAGATTACGCTTGAAGATGCCTTCACCGGGGCCTTGGCCGAACCAGCCGCCGTGAGCGAACGAACCCGTCGCCATATCGAGCTGGAACGTATCGCCTGAAGCCGGATCCATGAATCGTTTGATACGCCGCGCGACATGCGGGACGAACAGATAGGCGCTGAACAATCCGGCCGCTGCGGCGCCTGCAAGACCGAACACCCAGATGATGCGCATGCCGGCCATGAAAAACAGCGCGCCCCATACCATCAGGATCAGCATGGTCTGGCCGAAGTCCGGCTCCAGCACGAGCAACGTGACCAGAGTCAGCAGTGCCGCGAGCGACAGCGAGGTTGCCGGCATCTCCGGCCGACGCGCCGATTCCGCAAACAGCCATGACACCACCACGACGAACGCGGGCTTTGCGATTTCCGAGGCCTGAATATTGATACCGAGAATCGTGATCCAGCGGCGCGAGCCCTTCACTTCAGGTCCGAACAACAATGTCGCAACGATCAGAACGAGGCTGATCGCGAAAACGATCAGCGCGAGGCGCCTGATGTGCTGCGGCGACATGAACGATGTCACGATCAGCACGATGAACGACGGCACAATAAAGACGACATGCCGATTGAAGAAGTGAAACGGATCAAGGCCGATGCGTGCGGCGACCGGAGGGCTAGCGGCGAGCGACAGGATGATTCCGGCGACCATCAGCGTCAGCACAGCGGCGAGCAACAGCTTGTCGAGTGTCCACCACCATTCGCTAAGCGGGGTGCGGCGTTCGCGGGAAATCATCGGCGATCCTGAGGGCCAAGCCAATAACGCCTATAGGTCCACCATCATGGTTTACGTATCGTTAAGATTTTGAATCAAATTTTTAAGGTCAAACGACCCGCGAGATACCCGGCAGCGCCAGCACCAGATCGCGGAATTTATCGCCTCGAATCTCGAAGTTGCGATACTGGTCGAACGACGCGCAGGCCGGCGACAGCAGCACCACCGGATTGGGCACGCCGGATGCCGCGGCATCGCGCGCCGCGGCGGCAACCGCGACTTCCAGCGTGCCGCTGATCTCATACGGTACCGGCTGCTGCCCTTTACCGAGCGTCGCAGCGAACTCCTGAGCCGCCTCGCCGATCAGATAGGCCTTGCGGATACGTGGAAAGAATTCGGCGAGGCTGGCGATGCCGCCGGTCTTCGCTTTACCGCCTGCGATCCAGAAAATATCGTTGAAGGATGACAACGCCCGCGCGGCGGCATCCGCGTTGGTGG
>JAKFUP010000137.1 GCA_021732625.1 Hyphomicrobiales bacterium | reverse complement strand
GCATGTTGGTGGCTATGTGCTGACGCAAGACCGTCTCGACACCTATGTTCCGATTGGAAATGCGGCAATGGATGGCCGCACGTTCATCGAATGGGATAAGGACGATATCCAGGCACTGCAGATGATGAAGGTCGATGTGCTTGCATTAGGCATGCTGACCTGCATTCGCAAGTGTTTCGATCTGATCGCGCATCATAAAGGAAAGCGGTACGAACTGGCGACCGTTCCGCCTGAGCAGCCGGAAGTTTACGATATGCTCTGCCGGGGTGAATCGCTCGGAGTATTTCAAGTCGAGAGCCGTGCGCAGATGAATATGTTGCCGCGTCTGAAACCTCGAAAATTTTACGATCTCGTGATTGAAGTTGCGATCGTGCGGCCTGGACCGATCCAGGGCAACATGGTGCATCCTTATCTCAAGCGCCGTAATGGGATCGAGACAGTTGAATATCCGTCGCCGTCACCGCAGCATGGTCCACCAGACGAACTCAAGAAAGTTCTTGTTCGAACGATGGGTGTGCCGCTGTTTCAGGAACAGGCGATGCGCATTGCGATCGAAGCTGCGAAGTTTACGCCAGATGAAGCAAACGGTTTACGTCGTGCCATGGCGACATTCCGGCATGTGGGAACCATTCACAAATTCGAACAGAAAATGGTCGGCAATCTGAAAGCGCGAGGGTATCCGGAAGATTTTGCGGTGAACTGCTTCAATCAGATAAAAGGGTTCGGTGAGTACGGATTCCCCGAGAGTCATGCCGCAAGCTTTGCGCAACTTGTCTATATTTCGTCGTGGCTAAAACATTTCCATCCTGACACTTTTGCCTGCGGATTGCTGAATTCCCAACCGATGGGCTTCTATGCGCCCGCACAGATTGTCGGCGATGCCAAGCAGAACGGCGTGATCGTTCGTGCAATCGACGTCTCTTTCAGCCATAGCGATAATACTCTGGAAGAGAAGGTTGGAGACTATTGCGCATTGCGGCTTGGGTTCCGCCAGATCGATGGTTTTAAATATATCGATGTCGATGAAAACCCTGTCGATAAAGACGGGCAGCCGAAAGAAGACTGGGGCCAGAATATTATCGCGGCTCGTGCGGCAAAGCCTTTTACCTCCATCGAGGGTTTTTCTCGGGATACGTCGTTGCCGAAACGTGCCTTGATCCTGTTGGCAGATGCCGACGTTTTTCGTTCGATCGGACTTGATCGCCGGGCAGCGTTATGGGCTGTGAAGCGTCTACCGGACGATGTGCCACTGCCATTGTTTTTGACTGCGGAAGCGCGCGAGCAACCAGACGAAGCCTCCGCGCCGCTTCCCGACATGTCGATATCCGAGCATGTTGTCGCGGACTATCAGACCATCCGGTTATCGCTTAAGGGTCATCCGATGGAGTTTCTTCGTGATAATTTTACGAAGGAGCAAATTCTGACGTGTAAGGATGCGACGGCACAGCCGGATGGAGCGTGGCTCAAATGCGCGGGCGTCATTTTAGTGCGGCAGCGGCCGGGCAGCGCCAAGGGTGTGGTGTTTCTGACGATCGAGGATGAAACTGGCATCGCCAATATCGTGGTATGGCCTCAAACCATGAAGCATTTCCGCAAGGAGGTGATGGGCGCGCGCCTTGTATTGATTGAGGGGAAAATCCAGAAAAGCATCGAAGGCGTCGTACATCTTGTCGCAGACCGTCTGACAGACCGCTCGAACGACCTGGGCCATCTCGCTAACGATTCACTGTTCCGAAAACACGTTCTTCCATCAGGATCAGTTTTGGTCGAGCCCATCAATAGTGAGCAGGACGGCGATGCGGAAATGCCGTCGCAGAAAATACACCATCCCCGCAACGTTCGTATTCTTCCGCGATCTCGCGACTTCCACTGACGTCAGAGCTTTGCCCATGACTGGATTTCATTGAGCCGGAAAATGCGTTAAAGATATCTGATGATCCGTGACCAAGCCGCGCTTGACGATATTGTGCTCCGCACAAGACGATTTGTTCGAGACGTAGCGATTCCCAACGAAGACCGTGTCGAACGCGAAGACCTTGTTGGCCCCGATCTTGTTGAAGAAATGCGAAAGCTGGGTACGTTCGGCTGGAGCATTCCGGAAATCTACGGCGGCAGCGGCCTGACGACTGAAGAGCTCGCGCTCGCGTTTATCGAACTCACCCAGTGCTCCGTCGCGTATCGCGTTGTCGGCGCCCAGAATGCAGGTATCGGATCGGAGTGCCTGATCCGGGATGGCACCGAGGCGCAAAAGCAGACTTATCTTCCGAAGCTCGCGTCAGGACACATGATTGGCTGCCTGGCTCTGACGGAGCGTGATGCAGGCTCAGACGCGACCGCTTTGCAAACCCGTGCCGTGCAGACGGTGGGCGGGGATTACGTCATCAACGGCGCCAAACGCTATATCACGCTCGCGCCCGTCGCTGATCTCTATACGGTTTTTGCCCGGACGGATGACAGTGTAAGAGGTGCGTCAGGCGTGTCAGCGTTCCTGATCGAGCGCAACACTCCGGGTCTCTCTGTGAGCGGATCGACGCCCAAGATGGGACAGGAAGGCGCTCCGATCGGCGAGGTCTATCTGAACGATTGCCGCGTACCGGCCAACGCAATCCTCGGTGGTGTGCCGGGACAAGGTTTCAAAACGGTGATGAAGGCGCTGAACAAACAGCGCGTCAACTTGTCGGCGTTGTCGATCGGACCTGCAATCCGGATGCTTGACGAAGCGATAGGCTATGCCCGCGAGCGGCAACAAGGCGGACGCCCGATTGCGGAATACCAGCTTGTCCAGGCCATGCTCGCCGAATGCAAGGTGGAGATCGAGGCAGCGCGCGCGCTGGTGATCGAGACCGCGCGTAAACGGGACCGCGGTGAGGACGTGACGATGGATGTGTCTCTCTGCAAATACTACTCAACCGAAATGTGCTGTCGTGTCGCAGATCGTGTCGTGCAGATCTTTGGCGGACAGGGATACGTTAAGGGTCGAGGAATCGAGCGCTTCTATCGCGATGTCAGAGCCGCGCGTATCTACGAGGGAACCAGCCAGATCCATCTTCTCAACATCGCCAAGCATCTTCTGCGCCAACCGACCGGACTTACTAGACTTTGAGGACTATTTAGAACCAAAGCCGCGTAGTCATTTCCGGTTACCAAGGACGGGACAATGGCCTTAATTCGTGCATCCCTGCTTGCAGTTGTCGCGTTGGTTATGTCGGGCAGCGCAGGCATCGCGCAAACCGATTATCCGACACGGCGTATTCAAATCCTTTTGCCTTATCCGGCTGGAGGTATCGTCGACATCGTCACACGCATCGTGGCCGAGAAGCTGAGTGAGCAATGGGCTCAGCCGATTATTGTTGAGTCAAAGCCGGGAGCTAACGGCAACATTGCGTGGGATCAGGTTTCGCGTGCTGAACCGGATGGTTATACGTGGACGTTCTTTAGTCCAGCTGTCATAGCAAATCCGCGAATGCAGCCAAGTGTGCGCTGGAACGAGAAGAGTTTTATTCCGGTTGCAGCCGTTGTCTGGGCGCCGTCGGTAGTGGTCGTTAATCCAGCTCTGCCCGTCAATACGATGAAGGAGTTCATCGATTATGTGCGCAAGAGCCCGGGCGTCGTCAGCTACGCCAATCCTGGGACCGGCACATCGCAGCATCTCAATACCGCGATTATGTTGAATGCCGCAAAACTGGAAATGACATCTATCCCTTACCGCGGCCAGCCTGCTGGAATCCTCGACCTCGTCGCGAACCGCGTCAGCATGAAAGTCGCGTCCATCGGTCTCGTCGCCCAACACATTCAAACCGGTGCGCTAAGGCCGCTTGCTGTGCTCGGAAAGTCCCGTTCGCCAATGCTTCCGAATGTCCCGACCATGACGGAAGCGGGCTTTCCGGAGATTAATGTCGTTGCATGGTATGGCTATTCGGTACCTCGCGGAACGCCGCAGCCGATCGTTGAAAAAATACATGCTGGATTCAGCTCCGTCCTCAAGGACTCTGGCGTCCGCAGCGCTCTGGAGAAGCAAGCGTTGCAGGTCGTCGACCCGATGAGCCTCGCGGAGATCGGCGCGCTGGTTGAAGCTGATACATTGAAGTACGCGAAAGTCATCGAGGACGCGAACATCCGCCTTAACGACTAGATTGCGTACCGGCCTTATGCCTGGGCAGGCTGTCTTGTTTTGCTGAAACTCGCGATCACGCGATCGATCACCGGCCAGAACAACAGAACGATGGCCAGCGTCGTGATGGTACCGACGAGTTTGTTTGACCAAAATACGCCGAGATTGCCCTCGGCTCCGATCATGGAGAGACGGAACGCATCCTCAGCGCGATTGCCGAGCACAAGGGCGAGCGTCAACGGCGCAAGCGGAATGCCGATCTTCTTGAAAACATAGCCGATCACGCCGAACAACAGCATTAGCCAGATGTCGAACATCGCGTTCTGGATGGCGAATGCGCCGATCGCGCAAGACACGACGATCATCGGTGCGATCGCCGCAAACGGCACGCGCAATACTGCAGCAAAGACCGGCACGGTCGAGAGTACAAGAATGAGCCCGACGATGTTGCCAAGATACATGGAAGCGATAAGGCCCCAGACGAAATCCTTGTGTTCGACAAACAGCAGAGGACCGGGATTGAGGCCCCACACCATCAGGCCACCGAGCAAGATGGCTGCGGTGCCGGAGCCGGGAATACCGAGCGCAAGCATAGGCAGGAGTGCGGCCGTGCCTGATGCGTGTGCCGCGGTTTCCGGCGCGAACACGCCTTCGATGCGGCCTTTGCCGAAGCTTTCCTTGTCTTTGGAGAAGCGCTTAGCAAGGTTGTAGCCCATGAAAGATGCAGCGATCGCCCCGCCGGGTGTGATGCCGAGCCAGCATCCAATTGCCGACGAGCGCAGCAGCGTCACCCAATAGCGTGGCATGTCTTTCCAGACGCTCCATACCGTGCGCAGGCTGATCTTGGCGGAATGGCCGCGAAGCGCGAGGCGCTCTTCCATCGTCAGCAGGATTTCGCTGATGCCGAAAAGCCCTATTACGGCGACAAGGAAATTGACGCCGCGCAACAAGTCCGATGATCCAAACGTCATGCGCAACTGACCCGAGACCGTATCGAGTCCAATACCGGCCAGCAGCAAGCCCAGCGACATCGAGATGATGGTCTTGTGCTTATCCTCCCGGCCGAGGCCAACAAAAGAGCAGAAGGTAAGAAGATAGACCGCGAAGAATTCCGGTGGGCCGAACTTGAGCGCAAACGAGGAAATCGCTGGAGCGAGAAACGTAATCAGCAACACCGCGGCAAAGGATCCAATAAATGACGAAGTGAAAGCAGCCGTGAGTGCTTCCGCAGCCTTGCCCTGCTGGGCCATAGGATAGCCATCAAATGTCGTGGCGACAGACCAAGCCTCTCCCGGAATGTTAAACAGGATAGACGTGATCGCGCCACCGAACAGCGCGCCCCAGTAGATGCACGACAGCATGACGATGGCCGATGTCGGGTCCATCGTGAAGGTCAGAGGCAGCAGGATCGCGACGCCGTTGGGGCCGCCGAGGCCCGGCAGCACGCCGACAAAAATGCCGAGCACGAGGCCGACCATCATCAAGGCAAGGATCTTCCATGTCAGAAGAACGCCAAATCCTTGCATCAATAAACCAAGAGCTTCCATCGTGCCGTTTCCTGAATCTTGTCCAGCTCGTTTCCTTCGAGCCTTGTTTCATCATCCGTGAGCATGTGATGCCCACGGAACTGGGTTAGCGTCCGATCAATGCTTCCAGCGGGCCCTTCGGCATCAGAACATCGAAGTAGACGTCGAAGACGATGAACATGACTGCCGTGAAGACGAACGCCGTCAAGATTGATTTCCACCATGTAATCTTGCCGACAAATCCCATGAAACCAGCGATGAGAAGGAAACTTGAGACGTAGAGGCCAAGAAACTTCAATGCGAGGCAGAACAAGAAGGTGGGCGCCAGCACCACCATGACACGCCCGAACTGGGCTCGGGTCACGAATGCACTGTCTGCGCTGGAAGGATCCATCAGCGTCTTGACGAAACCAAACAACGCGGCTCCGCCAAGAATAATGGCTAGATAAAACGGAAAATAACCGGCCTGCGGCCCGCTCGAATCCCACGATGCTCCGGTTTTCCAGTTGTCCCAGGCCATCAGGATAGCGAATGCCATCAGCAACAGGGACACGATCAGATCGACGGTGCGCTTGCTCGTAACGGCAGGAGAGTTGTCGTCGGGGGCCGTCGGATCATCGACGACGATTTCCATTTCGGAATTAGGCATAGAGGTTCCGTTCGGCGGATCGGGGAGTGGCATTCATAGGCCCTGCACTCGCAGGGCGAGAGCAGGGCCTGCAGGGTTTCTTGCGCTATTACTTTGCGACGAAGCCAGCTTCGTTCATCAGGGCCGTGTTGACAGCGTCGTCTTCGCCGAGGAATTTGTTCATCGCCTCGCCCGTCATGTAAACCGGTTTCAACGCCTGCTTTTCCATATAGTCCTTATACTCGGGGGTTTCCGTAACCTTCTTGAACAGATCGACATAGAATGCCTTCTGATCGTCGGTCACCTTGCCCGGCAGGAACATGGCACGCAGCATCAGGTACTGAACGTCGAGACCTTCTTCCTTGCAGGTCGGAATATCTTTCCAGGATTGCGTCTCGGTCACCTTGGTCGTGTAGTTGATCCGCTCCTTATCGAACACGCAGAGCGCCTTTACCTGGCCGGCTCTCCAGACTTCGAGATTCTCCGAAGGGTTGTTGACGTTGGCGTCGATATGGTTGCCGACGAGTTGGGTGGCGGCTTCACCGCCCGATTTGTAGGGCAGATAGTTGAACTTCGCGCCGGTCTTCTTCTCGGTGAAAACGGTGAGCACTTGATCCTCACGCTTGGAGCCGGTGCCGCCCATCTTGAACGGTGTGCCTGACGTCTTGGCGGCTTCAATGAAGTCCTTGACGTTCTTGTAAGGTTTAGACGCATTGCTCCAGAGCACGAATTGATCCATCGCCACAACAGAGACGGGAGTCAATTCGCGCCAGTTGAAAGGAATTTTTGCGGAGAGCGGTAGCATGTAGATCAACGAGTAGGCGATCAGCACCTTGTTGGCATCGCCGTCGTTACCCTTCATGTACATCAAAGCTTCCGCACCAGACGCGCCGCCTTTCAGCGAAACGACCATCGGTTGCTTCATCAGATTGTTTTTCTGGATGGCGGCTTGCATCATGCGAGCCATCTGGTCCGAAGCGCCGCCTGCTCCCGCAGCGACAACAATTTCGACCGGTTTCGTCGGTTCCCATGCCGCTATTGCCGGGGCCGACAGGAGAAGTGCTGCGACCGCAGTCGCGGTTTTAGTAACGTAGTTCATGTCTCTTCCTCCCTGAATTGGTGAGAGCCCGTTGACCGGCTCTTTGACGTTTTGATTGGTTGGAGCTTATCGGGTCTCCGCGTTAATTCCTCAAGTCAATCTTAGGCGACCGCGGTGCGAGGCTGGCTCATCGGGATGACCTCAGACCGCTTCAAGATATCCATAGCTGCGAGCACGCCACCGGCGCGATGCGGTATACCGGCAAGGTCGAGCCCCATTTCAACGCCCGCAAGCGTTCCCATAAGCATCAAGTCGTTGAAATGACCGATGTGGCCAATGCGGAAAATCTTACCTTTGACTTTGCCAAGGCCTGAGCCGAGCGACATATCGAATTTGTCGAGCACGACCTTACGGAAACGATCCGCATCGTGGCCGTCGGGCATCATGATGGCGGTCAGAATAGGTGAGTGCGCCGCCGTCTCCTGGCAAAGCACATCCAGTTCCCAGATGCGCGCTGCCGCGCGCGATGCTGCCGAATGCCGCTTGTGCCGGGTGAAGACATTGTCGAGACCTTCCTCGAGCAACATCTCGATCGCGACTTCGAGCCCGTATAGCATATTGGTCGCCGGCGTGTAGACCCACGAACCAAGCTTGTTGGCTGCGATGATCTCGTGCCAATCCCAATAAGAACGGATCGATGAGTTCTTTTTCGCCGTCGCCAGTGCCTTGTCCGACACTGCGTTGAAGCCGAGGCCCGGAGGAAGCATCAGGCCCTTTTGCGAGCAGCTGACGGTTACGTCCGCGCCCCAGGCATCGTGCTCGTATTCAACAGAGCCGAGGGATGAGATCGCGTCGACAAGCAGAAGCGCCGGGTGCTTGACGTTATCGATCGCTTTGCGGACGGCAGGAATATCGCTGATGCAGCCGGTCGATGTCTCGCTGTGCACGACCATCACAGCCTTGATCTCATGCGTCTTGTCTGCCTTCAGGCGGGCTTCGATTTGCTCGGCACTTGCGCCATGACGCCAGTCGCCCGGTATGAAATCAACCTGAAGCTTGAATTTCTCGGCGAGGTTGCGCCACAGCGTCGCAAACTGGCCGGTCTCCGCCATCAGCACCTTATCGCCGGGAGACAGCGTGTTGACGATCGCGGCTTCCCACGCACCGGTGCCGGACGACGGATAGATGATGACCGGCTGCTCGGTCTTGAAGATCTTCTTGCTGCCTTCGATGACGCGCAGCCCGAGTTCGGCGAATTCAGGACCGCGATGGTCGATGGTCGGCATATCCATTGCGCGAAGGACGCGATCGGGCACGTTAGTCGGCCCGGGGATTTGAAGGAAATGCCTGCCGGTGTGGAGCGCCATATCAACCTCTATTGAATGCAAACTATCAGACGCGAGGGTCCGAAGCGGGAAGAATTGTATTTGTAGGGCGCTTTAACACAACGCGGAATTGAGCTAAAGCACTGTATATGGTGCAGTGCCGAGCAATTCAGCACGATTTCGGCGATATTTTTGCCGACAATTTCTCCATGGGTGGCCTCACTTGAATCATCTCATGCGAACCAGAAGTTTCGAGATCGTCGAAAGTCAGCCGACGTCGCTTCATGATGACCTTTTGGGACAATTGCGTGATTATGTCGTCGAAGGCGATCTCGCACCGGGTGCGCGCATACCGGAACGCGAGCTTTGCGAAAAGTTCAATGTGTCGCGAACGCCTTTGCGGGAGGCGTTGAAGGTTCTTGCTGCCGAAGGGTTGATCGAGCTGCTTGCCAACCGGGGCGCGCGGGTGCGGCAGTTTTCCGAAGGCGATATCCGCAATCTGTTCGAGATTATCGCAGGATTCGACTTCGTTGCCGGGCGGCTCGCCTGCGAGCGGATCTCCGACGAAGGCATTGCGCAGATCGAGCGCGTCCATCTGGAGATGTACACGCACTATATGCGCCGCGAACTAAACGACTATTTCCGTCTAAATCAGCAGATACATCAGGCAATTGTGGATGCGGCTGCCAATCCGGTGCTAAGCGCGAACTATGCCAGCGCCAACGCCGTGATCAGGCGGTTGCGTTACGCCGCCAATCTCAATAGCGACCGCCTTGGCGATGCGATGCGCGAACATGAGGCGATTCTCGACGCGCTGCGCCGGCGCGCAGGCGAAGAACTCGGATTGAGAATGTTCGATCACATGCAAAGGAAGCGCGAGGCGGTTTGCGAATACCTGCGCGAGCAAAATTCAGCCCCCGCGCCAGCTCCGAACCTCCAGCCCGCCGACTGATAGCCGCCTTAATCGCGCCATGACGTCCGAAAGCCGGGCGGAAAATGTAACGGCAATCCCAAGACACTTTTATGGCAGCAAATCACAATCATGAACGTGTGATTTCGGGCGTGACCAGCGCGCTGGCTGCGAAACTGTCGCGCGAAATCACCGGCGATGTGCTGTTCGACCCGTTCAGCCGAGGGCGTTACGCAACGGACGCGTCATTTTATCAGATCGTGCCGTTCGGTGTGGTGGTTCCGCGGACCACTGAAGAGGCGCTACGTGCGCTGGCGATTGCACGCGACTATGGACGCAAGGTCACGCCGCGCGGCGGCGGCACATCGCAGTGTGGACAGACCGTCAACGACGGTTTGGTCATCGACGTCTCAAAGCATCTCAACAAGATTCTCTCGCTCGACGTCGCGAACCGGACGTGCGTCGTACAGCCGGGTATCGTGCTCGACGATCTCAATCGGCAATTGAAGAAACACGGCCTTTGGTTTCCTGTCGATGTCTCGACCGCGTCACGCGCGACCATCGGCGGCATGGCTGGCAACAACTCCTGCGGTGGCCGCTCGCTGCGCTATGGCACCATGCGAGATAACACGTTGTCGATGGAAGCAGCGCTTGCCGACGGAACGTTGTTGCGCTTCGGCCTGACCGATCGCGATGCGGCGCTCCTTGCGAATGACGATGGCAGCAACGGACTGTTTCGCGATATGCTGGCGCTCGGCGAGCGTGAGGCCGGTGAGATCGCGGAACGTTTTCCGCACGTTCAGCGCCGCGTTGGCGGCTACAATATCGATGCTCTGACACCGCGCAATGCGCAGAACAACATGGCGCATCTATTGGTTGGCTCCGAGGGCACACTGGCTTTCACCACGCAGGTAGAGCTGAAGCTGTGGCCGGTGATCCGCAATAAGGTGCTCGGCGTTTGCCACTTCGGCAGTTTCTACGAGGCGATGGATGCCGCGCAGCATTTGGTGAAGCTAAAGCCGATTGCTGTTGAGCTTGTCGACAAGACCATGATTGGCCTCGGCCGTGACATCGCGATGTTCCGCCCAATCATCGAGAGCGCGGTTCGAGGCGATCCGGATGCGTTGCTGATTGTTGAATTCGCCGAAGAGGATCAAGACGAAAATCTTCGTCGCCTCAAGCAGCTTGGCGAATTGATGAGCGAACTCGGCTTCGGCTGGAATCATCCGCAACGAAAGTGGGGCGGAGTCGTCGATGTCATCGAGCCGATGCGTCAGGCCGGCATCGCGGATTTTCGCGCCGCCGGTCTCAACGTGATGATGTCGATGAAGCAGGAAGGCAAGCCGGTCTCGTTCGTCGAAGATTGCGCGGTGCCGCTCGCCCATCTCGCCGATTATACCGATCGTCTCAATCGCGTGTTCGAGAAGCACGGCACGCGGGGCACCATGTACGCTCACGCATCCGAAGGCTGCCTGCATGTTCGTCCTGTCCTCAATCTCAAGCTCGAGAAGGACGTTGAGGCAATGCGCGCGATTGCCGAAGAGGCTTTCGCTCTGGTGCGCGAATATAAAGGCTCGCACTCCGGCGAGCATGGCGACGGGCTCGTGCGATCCGAGTTTCACGAAAGTATGTTTGGCTCGCGAATCGTTGCCGCTTTTGGCGAAGTCAAACATCGGTTCGATCCGGAGAACGTTCTCAACCCCGGTAAGATTGTCGATCCGCCGAAGATGGACGATCGTTCGCTGTTTCGCTTTCCGCCCGGTTATCGCGTCGATGGCCTGAAGACGGTTCTCGACTGGTCAGCTTATCCGGGCGCAGGCGGTGGTTTTCAGGGCGCGGTCGAGATGTGCAACAATAACGGCGCGTGCCGAAAGATCGAGGGCGGGGTGATGTGCCCGTCCTATCGTGCGACGCGCAATGAGACCGATGTGACGCGCGGCCGCGCCAACACGCTGCGTCTGGCGATCTCCGGTCAGCTTGGCACAGATGCACTCTCGTCAGATGCCATGAGAGAGACGCTGAAGCTGTGCGTCTCCTGCAAGGCCTGCCGTCATGAATGCCCGACCGGCGTCGATATGGCGAAGATGAAGATCGAAGTGCTGGCCGCGCGCGTCGCCAAACACGGCCTGACGTTGCGAGACCGCTTGGTCGGCTATCTGCCACGCTATGCGGGTTTTGCTTCGTGGATTGCGCCGATAGCAAATCTTCGTAACCGAAGCCGGACACTTCGTTGGGTGTTCGAGAAGATCGCGGGAATCAGCGCGCAGCGCAAGCTGCCCGAATGGCGCGCCGATACGTTTAAGTCAGCAGAAGTGGCGCTCGGTAACGCGAGCGGCTCCGAGGTGGTGCTGTTTGCAGATACTTTCAATCGGGCCTATGAGCGCGAGAATCTCGATGCAGCACTCCGCGTTCTTGTTGCAGGCGGTTATCGCGTGCATCTGCCGAAGCCGATTTCCGGGTCGCGCCCATTATGCTGCGGACGAACCTTTCTTTCCGCCGGTCTGGTCGATCAAGCGAGAGCTGAACTTAACCGCGTGGTCGAGACGCTATCGCCGTTCGCGGAACGGGGTGTGCCGATTGTCGGCCTAGAGCCGAGTTGCCTGCTGACGCTGCGTGATGAACTGCTGTCGCTTCGTTCCGACGATGCAGCAAAGCGGATCGGCGCCCATGCTTTGCTGCTGGAAGAATTCCTCGCGCGTGAAGCGAAATCCGGACGGCTGCAGTTGCCGCTAAAGCCGATAGCTGCCAAGGCCATGTTGCATGGCCATTGCCACCAGAAATCGTTCGGTGCGTTCAAGCCGGTCGAAGAGGTGTTGCGGTTGGTGCCGGGGCTCAGCGTTGAAACCATCGAGTCCAGTTGCTGTGGTATGGCAGGCGCTTTCGGTTATGGTGCGGATACCTACGATGTCTCGATGCAGATGGCGGAAGCTGCGCTGCTGCCCGCTGTACGCAAGGCGGATCAAGATACGTTGATTGTGGCCGACGGCACGTCGTGCCGGCATCAGATCAAGGATGGATCGGGGCGGGGGGCGATGCACGTCGCGCGCGTGTTGGCTCTAAGTCTCGGGAACGAATCAAAAGGAAAATCGCAATGACCGATCTGACGCTCGAAACTGCCCGTAAAATTCTTCACGGCGCGCTTGCCAAGGCCGATGAGATGAAACTCAAGCCGATGGCGATGGTGGTGCTCGACGCGCGCGGGTGTCTGAAGGCTGCAGTGACTCAAGACGGCACCAGCCTGATGCGCAGCGAAGTCGCGCATGGCAAAGCCTACGGGGCGCTGGCGCTTGGCATGGGCTCGCGCGCGATCTTCAAACGCGCCAACGAGCAGCCATATTTCATTGATGCGATGAACACCATGGCGCGCGGCGCGCTGGTGCCAGTGCCGGGCGGTGTGCTGATCAAGGACAGCAACGGCAAGTTACTTGGTGCGTTCGGTTTGAGCGGCGATACGTCGGACAACGATGAAATTTGCGCTGTTGCTGCAATCGAAGCAGCCGCATTGAAAGCCGATGCAGGATAGTTGGCCAAGCTGGCTTAGCGGCCGATAATGTGTAGTTAAAGAACTGAAGAACAGAAGCACGGGAGATTGTCATGAGCTACGACCAGAGTATTACGTTGGGTGGCCTGTTCGATAAAGGTCTCGATCTGCGCGGCGAAGTGCTCGGCAAGGAGTACGTGGACAAGTCGATCAATACCAGCAACGACTTTATGATGGCATTTCAGCACATCACCACCGAATGGTGCTGGGGCTATGCCTGGGGCCGCCCCGGTCTCGACAAGAAAACCCGCAGCATGCTCAATCTGGCAATGCTGACTGCGCTTGGCCGCGCGCCGGAAGTGAAGTTGCACACCCGTGGTGCGATCAACAACGGCCTGACGGTGGACGAGATCAAGGAAGTGCTGCTGCACGCCACAGTCTATTGCGGCATTCCAGCCGGGCTTGATTCGTTCAAGGCCGCTAACGAAGTGCTGAAAGAGATGGGCAAGGTAAAGTGACCTTGCTCTTGCAACCAAGAGAATAGCCATGAGCGACGACTTACCAGACCGGCTCTCCAATGACCCGCGCAGCCCGTTTTACAACGAAACGGTGCTGGCGCGCGATGTCGGCATCCGCTTCAAGGGTGCCGAGAAACAGAACGTCGAGGAATACTGCGTAAGCGAGAATTGGATCCGCGTCGCAGTCGGCTCGGCGCGGGATCGCTTCGGCAACCCTGTTACGATCAAGTTGACCGGGACAGTGGAGCCCTATTTCAAAAGCTGAGGATTGCGATGATGGCGAATGTCTATGACTTCTCGGCCAGGACTCTCAAGGGCGAAGAGCTGCCGCTGGATAACTTTCGTGGCAAGGTCTTGCTGGTGGTGAATACCGCGAGCAAGTGCGGCTTCACCCCGCAGTATAAAGGCCTGGAAGCGCTGCATGAGAATTATGCCGGTCGCGGATTCTCAGTGCTCGGGTTTCCGTGCAACCAGTTCGGTTCACAGGAGCCGGGCAACGCGGATCAGATTGGCCAGTTCTGTTCAGTCAATTACGGCGTGACGTTTCCGATGTTTGCCAAGATCGACGTCAACGGCAGCAACGCGCATCCGCTTTATCTGTATTTGAAGAAGGCGCAGCCGGGGATCATGGGGCTGCAGGGCATCAAGTGGAACTTCACCAAATTCCTGGTCGATGGCAATGGTAGCGCCGTCGCGCGCTATTCGCCGGGTACTGCACCGGATTCAATCGCGGTGGATATCGAAAAGCAGTTAGGCTGATCGCTGAAGCATAATCCAACAGTCACACTGGATACTCGTGCTTGCGAAGAAATATATTCTCATTGAGCCACAATGAGTTTTAAAGTCTGAGTTCGGTAATGTAGGCCGCGTAGTTCGGCTGATCAATCTTCAGCTTGTCCATGGTAGTCGCCCATAGATGCTCGCGCAAACCCGGATCGTCGAGGGTCAATGTGCCAGCCTCGATCATTCGCGACAGAGCATGGTTGAGCGCGGTGAGATCGCCTTCTGTGCCGAGCAGGACTTTTAGCCGCGCACGTTCAGCGGCGCTGCTTGAATCGGCGTGGGTGAGTTGGCGTGCAACAAGCTCGAGCGCATTGATGGCGACGCGCAAATCGAACGTCGCGCGTCCCTCAAGCTGCGGTAGTATCGTATCGCGCAGCATAACTGAGACGGCGGTGACGATTTCCTGCGGCTGCGGATTGTCCTGCATGATGATTACCTTCTAAAAACTATCTGGGTGCAAGCAAACGGAGCAGATCGATTTCGTTCTCGGAGGCGCGGCGTGAAATCACTGCGCGTTCGACCGAGCGATCTTCGCCCGAGGTAAAGCGTGCCAGCATGCCGAGGCACATCACACCCCATCGTAGCGAGCCGAATGTCTCCCAGTACTTGATGCGAGCGAGATCGACGGTTTCGCCGCCTGCAGTGCGGTAACCTTCCGCGAGATCGGCGATTTCGCCGAATCCGCCGACCGGTTTGTCGATATTGCCGAAGCGCCATGAATTGACGCAGACCCAGCCCAGATCCTCCATCGGATCGCCGGTGTGGGCGAGTTCCCAATCGAGTACGGCGCGCACGCCATCCGGACCGATCATCAGATTGCCATTACGAAAATCTCCGTGCACCAGAGTCTCGCGGATCGCATCCTTCGGCGCGCGCTCCTCAAGCCAACGGAAAGCGACATCGAACACCGGGCGCGGCTGGCCGTCTTTCTTGTAGGCGTTCTTCAACTCGGCGAGTTCGCTCGCTGCCGTGATGTGACGCAGTTCTGGAAGCTTCGCTTTATCGATCGCGTGGATGCGCGCCAATATTCCGCCGAGCTGAAATGCGAGCTTGGGGCGGATGTCCGCAAATGCCTTGTCGCGCAGAATTTTGCGTGGAATGGTTTCGCCTTCGACGCGGTCCATCAAAAAACCACGCCCAAGATTGTCGCTCGGTGTGAGCACATGACGCACGAGCGGTGAGGGCACGCCTGCGTCATATGCGAGTTGCATCAGTTGAGCTTCAGTTTCGATTCCGGCGGTACGGAATGGTGCGATATAGCCCGGTGGCGAGCGCCGGAGAATCATTCGATGTGGCAAGGGCAATGTGCCGGTTGAATCGAAAGCCCATGTTTCCTGACTTGCCCCACCTGAAAGCCGCACGAGGTTTCCGAGTTCGCGCGTGCCGGGAATCGCGCGGCGCACCAGCATCAGAAGTGCCGTCCCGAAGTCATCGGCGTCAGTTTCGATCGCGGCGGCGGGCGCGCTCTTTGGCGTCATTGATGGAGCTTCCTGTTGCGCCGGCTGGCTTGCGGATACGCGGCAGCATGCCAACTGGCGGTGCCAGTGTGTCCAATGGGTGTGTCACGTCAACACCCGCGATGCTGCTTTACATCTGCCTTGTTTGAAGCCATTTCACGCGTTGAAATGCTTGCGGTCAACTCTCGCCGCTTGACTTGCCGCACCTGATGCCTGTTTCTACGCATAACCAAAAATTAAACAGGGATGAACGCCGATGCGTGCTTTTGCCGTGAAGATGTTTTGCGAGCCGGTGCAGTCGATCGAACTCAACGATCCGAAGCCGACAGGCACCGAAGTCGTGATCGAGGTGACGCGCTGCGGCGTCTGTCACAGCGATCTGCACATCCAGGACGGTTTTTACGATCTCGGTGGCGGCAAGAGGTTGAGCCTTGCGGATCGTGGCGTCAATGTGCCTGTGATCATGGGCCATGAAGTGCTGGGCAAACTGATCGCAAAGGGACCAGATGCGCCGATCGCCGATAGCGAAATCGGCAAGACGTTCCTCGTGTATCCCTGGCTCGGTTGCGGTACCTGCGAAATCTGCCAGCGCGACGAGGAGAACTACTGTACCAAGCCATCGTCGATCGGTGTCTATCGCCCCGGCGGTTATGCCGAGAAGTGCCTCGTGCCGCATCCGAAACATCTGGTCGATGTCACCGGCATCGACCCTACTTTGGCTTCGACCTATGCCTGCTCGGGCATCACCGCCTACAGCGCGCTGAAGAAGGCTGAGATCAACAAGGAGAAAGACCTTCTGGTGGTGATGGGGCTCGGTGGCGTTGGCATGAGCGGCCTTCTGATCGCGAGCGCGCTCGGGTTTAAAAACATTGCGGTTGCGGATATCGATCCGGCGAAGCGCGAGCTGGCGATGGCGAACGGTGCGAAACTCGCGGTCGATCCGCGCGATGCCAATGCGATGGCGACGTTGCAGGCGCAGCCCGGCGGCGTTGCGGCTACTATCGATTTCGTTGGCGCCAAGGCGACTGCGGACTTTGCCATCGGCGCGCTGCGCAAAGGCGGGTTTTACATCGTGGTCGGTTTGTTTGGCGGCGATGTCACGCTCTCCGTGCCACTGATCGTATTGCGCGCGATCACGGTGCGCGGCTCTTACGTGGGTAACCTGAAAGAGCTGCGCGAGCTGATCGATCTGGTCAAGGCCGGCAAAGTCAAGCCGATGCCGGTTGAGACCGTGTCGCTCAATGGCGTCAACGACGCGCTCGATCGCTTGCGCGCTGGCAAGGTCAAGGGCCGGCTGGTGATCGCGAACGGCTGATTTGGCAGGACTGAATGCAAAGAGCCGCCTTTTTGGGGCGGCTCTTGTCGTTTGATGACGATGAGCTTACTTCGCCTTGAGGAATTCCTCGACCTTCAGCAGCACGAACTCGTTGTCGTCCGCCTTGTTCGGTTCGCGGCTCGACGAGAACGGCAGGTTGTTGTCGTTGCCGACGATGATGTGCGAGGCATCGACGATCTCGACGTTTTCGATGGTCCAGAACGGGAAGGTGAGCACGCCTGCGTTGAGCGGCTTGCGCGACTTCTTGTCCGGATCAGCGATGTTCATCAGGTCAATGGAGCCGATCTTGCGCACCTGGCCGTTCACGTTCGCTTCCGTCATCTCGATCTTGTAGATACGCTTGAATTTCGCAAGGTCGTGGAAGCAATCCGGCTTCTTGGCGCCTTCGCAAGCCTTGTCGGCGGTGCCTTCGCCGTTGTCGCGCTCGATCACCAGAGCAGTCGTGGCATCGATCATATTGAAGTCGCCGATGGCAAGGCCATTCTGGTCGAGCACGTACTTCCAATGTCGGCCGGTCCACTTGTTATCCGCGACGCTGAACTCGAGAATGCGCAGATATTCCTTGCCGTCGGCAGTCTTTTCCCAATCCTTCTTCTCGGCGTCCCACATCGGGCCTTCGAGCAGCGGATAAAGGAACTTGCCGTCCGGCGACGAGGCCATGCCCTCATAGCCCTTGGAGCGGCGGACGTTGAAGGTTGCGGTTGCGGTCGGCGTTGCGGGAGAGGCGACAGCGTAATGATCCGGCGAACGCGCTGGCTTGCCGTCCACCAGGGTCTCGAACACGGCTTCGATCTTGCCCGATTTGTCAGCGCGGATCAGGTATGGGCCGAACTCGTCGCCGATCCAGATCTTGTCGCCGATCAGCTGAAAGCCTTCGGTGTCGAAGTCGGAGCCGGTGAGATAGCGCTTGTCGGTGGCTTCGTTGGAAATGCGGAACGGCACCTTCTTGTCCGGATCGTGCAGGAAGATCGTGGCAATGCGCTCGACGCTGCCTTTGGTCCAGTCGATGCGATAGTGGCTGAGGAACAGCATCGCGTCCGGTGAATTGGCCTTGGCGCCGAAGCCGTTGTCGGTCAGCACCATGAAGGTGCCGTCGGCGAGTTTCTTGATGCCGGAGTGGCCTTGGGCCGGCTGGCCCTTGAACGGCAGCTTCACGCCGGTCGGACGATCGAACGACTTGCCTTCGACCGAGCCGATCGTGTCGACGCGCGTCCCGGTGGTGAACTTGCCGGAGACCTTGAGGTCGGCCGGCGCATCGGCTGGCGCCTCGACGAAGCTCTCGGCGGGCAGGACAGCGTGGCCGGCGAGGGTCGCCGGATAAACTTGCTGGGCGGAGACGATGCTAGTGGTAGCCAGCAGGGCCAGCAGGGCAGGCGTGAAAGCGCGCATGAAGGTACTCCTGTGATATGGAGCCTCCGTTCTGGTCGTGGGGTGTGTCGGATACGTTACAGCGAAATGACAGTTTGGCGACTGTGGACAGGTTTAAACTTCAAGCCTGCGGCATTCTTCAACTCTCCCCGTTTACGGGGAGAGGTCGCGAACGAAGTGAGCGGGTGAGGGGCCAATGTGGGTGATTGCCCCTCACCCCAGCCCTCTCCCCGCAAGCGGGGAGAGGGAGAATTGGCACCTCGGAATGGCTGCCTACCCCCTGTGCCGCTTAGTCCCTGGTGTTCTGGGCCTGATTGTCGAAGCCGACAAACATCGTGGCTTCGCCGACAGACTTTCGTTCCGACACGACTGCATTTGCCGGAAAGCTTTCATCCGGCCAGCCTAGCGCGATACTTTTCATGATGACCTGATCGTCGGCTATTCCGGCGTGCTCACGCACCACGGGTGATTGCATAATGCCCTGGCTGTTAATCACCGCACCCAACCCGCGAGACCACGCAGCATTGACCAGCGCGGTAGCCACAGCGCCGCAATCGAAGGGCGTATCGTCGCTTCCGTCCAGCGCGCGATCAT
>JAKFUP010000041.1 GCA_021732625.1 Hyphomicrobiales bacterium | reverse complement strand
TCCGCCAGTAACCCTTGAAGACGTTCGGTCCTTTGACTTCGATCATGCCGATCTCATCGGGCTTGATCGGCGTGCCGCTCTCCGGGTCGGTGACGCGGACGCTGACGCCGGGCAACGGAAAGCCGACGGCGCCCGGTACGCGGTCGCCATCGTAAGGGTTCGACGTGTTCATGTTGGTCTCGGTCATGCCGTAACGCTCGAGCACGGCATGTCCGGTGCGTGCGGACCATTCCCGGTGCGTGTCTGCGAGCAGCGGCGCCGAGCCCGAAATAAACAGCCGCATGTGCTTCGTCGTATCTTTCGTCAAAGTCTTGCTCTGCAGCAGCCGCGTGTAGAATGTCGGCACGCCCATCAGCACGGTGGCGCGTTGCATCAAGCCGATCACCTGTTCGGGATCGAACTTGTTGAGAAAGATCATGGTGGCGCGGGCGAACAGCGTGACGTTGCTCGCCACGAACAAGCCGTGGGTGTGATAGATCGGCAGCGCATGGATCAGGATGTCGTCGGACGTAAAACGCCAGAAGCTGACCAGCGAATGCGAATTCGATGCGAGATTGTCGTGGGTCAGCATCGCGCCCTTGGAGCGGCCGGTGGTGCCAGACGTATAAAGGATGGCGGCAAGATCGTCGTCCGCGCGCGACACGGTCGCAAAGTCCGGCTTAGCTTTGACTGCGCCGTCGCTGAGCGAGCCTTTGCCGTTGCTGCCGAGCGTGTCGATATTCGCGCCGACTTTCGCTGCAATCGGCGCGATGCCATCCGCCTTTGCTGGATCGCAAACGATCAGCGACGGCTCGGCATCGCTGATGAAGTATTCAAGCTCGTTCAGCGTGTAGGCAGTGTTGAGCGGCAGAAACACCGCGCCCGCCCGCACGGTGGCGAGATACAGCACCAGCGCTTCGACCGATTTCTCGACCTGAACCGCGACGCGGTCGCCCGGCTTGACGCCGCGCGAGACCAGATGGTTCGCCGCCTGTCCCGCGCGCGCAACCAGATCGCCATATGAGATGTGGCTGCCGTCCGGCATCTCGATCGCGGCCTTGTTCAGAGAAGTCTTGTCGGGATCGGCAAGATTATCGAACAGGCGGGAAAACAGGTTTGCGTTGGCGGGCGCGGTCATTACAAGAATCCGGCAGTGTGACGCATTCGGGTTCAGCGATCCGTTCCCTTAGCAATAACGGCCTTTGGAAGGCAACGGGTGGCAGCACACTTCGGGGCCGGAGCGGTATGCAAGCGCTCATTGCCGATGACCGAACCGTGGCTAATTTGGGTCCGATACAGCTCTCTATTTCGGAACGAATCCGCGTCCAGTTCGTTGTCCGTGTCCAGTCCGTTGTTTATGAGAGCTTCGATGCCGCGATTGCTGCAAGCACATGCTGCGCTGGATGCTGAGTTACCGGCTGACTCCGCATCGTTACAAAACATTAACGCGCCATCGTGACGATAATCGAAACCGGCCGACGATCAAATCGTAACTCTGCCACCGACATCGCAAACGCAACGCTTGCGCGCGGCGATGTTGGCCGATTTACAAATCGGTTCTCACGCATTGGTTTTGCGGTGATAGCACCGCTTCAATCCAACCACCACCAGGAGATTCAAAACATGTCAAAACGTATTGCTTTGCTTTCTGCAGCGGCCATTGCTGCGATTGCTTTCGCTGCCCCGTCGTTCGCACAGGACAAGATGTCTGCGCCCGAGAAGACCGTGCAGGTCGGCGGCGCGCCGATGTATCCGTCGAAGAACATCGTTGAGAACGCGGTGAACTCGAAGGACCACACCACGCTCGTCGCAGCCGTAAAGGCCGCGGGTCTTGTTGACACGCTTCAGAGCAAGGGCCCATTCACCGTGTTCGCGCCGACCAACGCTGCCTTCGGCAAGTTGCCGGCTGGCACGGTCGACACGCTGGTGAAGCCTGAGAGCAAGGCGACCCTCACCAAGATCCTGACCTATCATGTCGTTGCGGGTAAGCTGAATGCAGCTGATCTCAAGGACGGTCAGAAGCTGAAGACGGTTCAGGGTGAAGAACTCACCGTGAACGTCGCTGGCGGCAAGGTCACACTGACCGACGCCAAGGGCGGCAAGTCGACGGTGACCATCGCCGACGTTAATCAGTCGAACGGCGTGATCCACGTGGTCGATACCGTTCTGATGCCGAGCTAACGGCATTCGGATTGCCGCCAAGGTAACTCGCCAAGGTAACTCGCCAAGTTAATTTGCCAAGTTAACTCAAGGCAGCAATTCAAGGATGATATCGACTTACGACGAAGCGGGCCGGAGCAATCCGGCCCGCTTTGTTTTGCCGTGCTGTTGCCGTAACTTGCGGCTGCGATGCTTTGCCGCTGGTGTTGATTAATCTTGCGAATTGAGCCGCCAGTATTTGTACGCGCCCACCTTCCCAGACGAAACATTGGTAAGGTCGATATCGTAACTGGTGGTATGATTCCACAGGCCTATGGAGCCGAGATGTCCGGCATGACAGCAAGCCATGATGCAGCAGGCGCTGGCGGCGCGATTGCGCAAAAGGCGAAAGTGATTCAGCCGGCGTGGGTGCGCGTCGTTCACTGGATCAACGCTGTGGCGATGATCATGATGATCATGTCGGGCTGGCAGATCTACAATGCCTCTCCGATTTTCAATTTTACCTTCCCGACAACGATCACGCTTGGCGGCTGGCTTGGCGGGGCTTTGCTCTGGCATTTCGCGGCGATGTGGCTGTTGGTGTTCAATGGTCTGGTCTACGTCATTGCCGGCTTTCTCACCGGCCGCTTTCGCCGGAAGCTGCTGCCGATATCCCCGTCAGGCGTGATCGACGACACCAAAGCCGCGCTTGCTGGCAAACTCTCTCATGACGATTTGTCGACCTATAACAACGTGCAGAAATTACTTTATGTCGGCGTCATCCTCGCAGGTGTCGTTGTTGTGATGTCGGGCCTGTCGATGTGGAAGCCGGTTCAGTTTCAGGAGCTGACGGCGGTGTTTGGCGGCTACGACAGCGCCCGCGTCGTGCATTTCTGTGCGATGGCCGCCATCGTCAGCTTTCTCGTCATTCACATCGTTCTGGCTGTGCTGGTGCCGAAAAGCCTGCGCGCCATGATTATCGGCCGATAGGAGGCAGGCCATGGGCCGAAATTCAAAGATCATTCCGGGCGTCGATCAAACTCTCCTGGTTAAGGATGCGGCCCTGCTGCTGCCCGACCCCGCGCGCCGGCGTTTCCTCGCCGGTGGCGCCAGTCTCGGCGCACTCACGCTGCTGACCGGCTGCGATGTGGTCGATAGTTTTTCGGCGGAAGACACGCTGAAACAGATTTCGAAATTCAACGATGCGGTGCAGGCGCGGATTTTCAATCCGAACAAGCTGGCGCCGACCTATTCGGAAAGCATGATCAAGCGGCCATTCCCGTTCAACGCTTACTATACTCTGGACGAAGCGCCGGACGTGAAGGCGGCCGAGTACAAGCTCGAACTGTCAGGCATGATCGCCAACAAGAAGCCGTGGACGCTGGACGAACTCTACAAGCTGCCGCAGGAAAAGCAGATCACCCGTCATATCTGCGTCGAAGGCTGGAGCGCGATCGGAAGCTGGAGCGGAGCGAAGCTCGGCGACTTCCTCAAAAAAATTGGCGCGGACACCAGCGCCAAATACGTCCGTTTCATTTGCGCCGAAGGCTATACCACCAGTCTCGACATGCCGACCTGCTTCCATCCGCAGACCCAGATGTCGTTCAAGTTCGACGACCAGATTCTACCGCGCGCCTATGGTTATCCGATGAAAATCCGGGTGCCGACCCGGCTCGGCTTCAAGAATCCGAAATACGTTGTCGGCATGGAAGTCACCAACGACTATATGGGCGGCTATTGGGAAGACTACGGCTACAATGACTACAGCGGTCTCTGACCGTTTGTCGTCTGATCGTTTGTCGTCTGATCGGTTCTCAGCTCTCTCTGGAAGCATGCCGCGGCCGCGCCAAGCGCCAGCGTTGCGGCAGAGATGTTCAGCGCAGAGTTAAGACTTCCCAAGAGGTCGCTGATTGCGCCGGTCGCGATCGGTCCAAGTGTCTGGCCGATGCCGAAGATGATCGCCATCCCCGCGATGGCGTTGGGCCACGCAGCCGCGGGATAATTGAATCGCGCGAAGGTGGTCGTTGCGCCAACCATGGTGAACAACACCGATCCGAACACGAACGCTGAAATGCCGAGGATCAGCGGGGAAGTCCCGAGCAACGGCAATCCGGCTGCGAAGGTGTTGATCGCAAGCAAGATCGCGAGCGTCATCCCGCTTTGTCCTCGCGCAAGCAGTCCGCGCCAGAGCCATGGCGAGGCTATCGTGCCGAGCCCGATCAGGCACCAGAAGATGCTTTGTGCCGACGTGCCGCCGCCGACGCCACGGATGTAGGCGATCATGAAAGTCATGTAGGCGATGTAACCTGCGCCAAAGCAAAAGTAGGCGAACAGGTAGATCCAGATTTTTCCCAGCGCGATGCGTGTCGTGGTGTCTCTTCCTGCGGAGGGCGGGGTATCGATACGCCTCAGTGCCAGGATCAGGCTCAACGCAACCGAGACGATTGCGAATGCCGCCCAAATCGTCGCCCAGGAGCCGGCGCCGAGAGATTCCAGCAGATAGGGCGCGGCGAGACCCGATCCGATGATGCCGATACCCGGGCCGCCATAAAACAGGCCGAGCAGAAATGCCGATCGCGAAGGATATGCCTGTGCGATGTGAGTGGCGAGTGCGCCGCCGGCGATGAACCCAAACGCTGCGCCCGCGCCAGCGAGCAGGCGCGCAAAACTGAGGATCACGAAGTTCGAGGTGATCGCACAAAGCGCCAGCGACAGCACGCAGGCGAGCACGCCAAGCCGCACCACGTCGTACAGACCAAATTTGCGCACCAGTGCTGCAGTACCCATCGCCCCGAACAGGTAGCCGGCGGCGTTGATGGTGTTCATGAAGCCGGCCGCCGAATACGACCATTGCAGGCTGTCGCGCATGTCCGGCAGCACCAGCGCATAGCCGAACCGGGCGATACCGATACCGATCGTCGGCGCCAGCGACAGAATGAGAATCGTGCGTGCGGGATTTGCTGGCGGTGCGTGCTGCAGGTTCAACGGTTCAGTCTCCGGCAGCAACTGTTCTGGCACGTCTTCCTGCGGTCTTCCAGCACCGGCCGCCGCTAGCGGTCCAATTCTAACATTCGCATCCCGGTTCAGCAGTCGTCTTTGCGAATGTTAGAATTAAAGGACCACTAGCAAAATATAGCTTTTCTAGGGGAGCTTGGATTTGACATTTGCTCTGCGAGTTCGAGCCAGGTGGGGAGCGAATGTCAAATCCACTCCACTAGTCGCTTGCCATTTTGGTCTCAAAATTCTAGCAATCCGCGCGCATTCAATCCTGTGATCCCTGCGACGCGAGGCGTTTTCAATGGCCAGCCACAAACTGCTCCTTCTGCCCGGCGACGGCATCGGCCCCGAAGTCATGGCCGAGGTCAAACGCCTGATCGGCTGGCTGAACAAGGAAGGCATCGCCACGTTCGAGACCGAGGAAGGTCTGGCCGGCGGCGCGGCCTACGACGCACACAAGGTCGGTATTTCCGAAGACGACATGAAGCGAGCGCACGCCGCGGATGCCGTAATCTTCGGCGCTGTCGGCGGCCCGAAGTGGGACGCCATCCCTTATGACGTGCGGCCGGAGTCTGGCTTGTTACGTTTGCGCAAGGATCTCGCGCTTTACGCCAACTTGCGCCCGGCGATTTGCTACCCGGCGCTGGCCGATTCATCGAGCCTCAAGCGCGATGTGGTCGAAGGGCTCGACATCATGATCGTGCGCGAGCTGACCGGCGGCGTTTATTTTGGCGAGCCGAAAACCATCACCGATCTCGGCAACGGGCAGAAGCGTGCTGTCGATACGCAGGTCTATGACACCTACGAAATCGAGCGCATCACGCGCGTTGCGTTTGACCTTGCCAGAAAGCGCAAGAACAAGCTGACCTCGATGGAAAAGCGCAACGTCATGAAGTCCGGCGTGCTCTGGAACGAGGTGGTCACGCAGGTTCATCAGCGCGAATACAAGGATGTCACGCTTGAGCATCAGCTTGCCGATTCAGGCGCAATGCAGCTGGTGCGCGCGCCCAAGCAGTTCGACGTCATCGTCACTGACAACCTGTTCGGCGACATTCTCTCCGATATCGCTGCGATGCTCACCGGCTCGCTCGGCATGCTGCCGTCGGCATCGCTCGGCGACATCGATCCCAAGACAAAAAAGCGCAAGGCTCTTTACGAGCCGGTACACGGCTCGGCGCCGGACATCGCGGGCAAGGGCATGGCCAATCCGGTGGCGATGCTGACCTCGTTCGGCATGGCGCTGCGTTATTCGTTCGACATGGGCGAACTCGCCGACAAGCTCGATCAGGCAATCGCGTCGACCTTGGCGAAGGGCATGCGCACGGCCGACATCAAGTCGGAAGGTGCGACCATCGTCAGCACGTCGCAGATGGGCGAGGCGGTATTGAAAGAATTGCAGGCGCTTTACGCGTGATCGTCATCCGGCGGCCCGTCACGACGGTCCGCCGAGCACGTTGCCGCTTTGCACCGAGCAGCTCGCCCCGCTGGCGGTCACCGATTTGATCTCGACCTTCCGCTTGCTGATCGGGCTGAGCGAGACACTCGACTGACCTTCCTGAAACGCGGTGGCGGTGCGGGCGCTGCAGCTTGCAAAGCCGGCGTCGAACTCGACCACGGTGCGCCGTGCACCGCCGCGGGTTTCGGCAACGATCGTCATGGTCCGGCCGCTGAACGACGGCGTCCGCGTCGGGAATGCACCGCCGCGCTCGCCCGCAACCTGATCGACCGAACCCGAGCCTTGGCCCGTTGTGTTGGTTTGGCGCGAGAACACGCGCCCTGCCGTGCTGACATAAATGTTGAGCAAATGCCGCGCATTGACCGTCTTGAAATCGGTCCAACCGCCACCGTCCGGGCGCTCATCGCGCTGCTGTCGCGTCTCGGTCCAGTTGATGACGATCGACTTGCCCTTGAGCTGATCGGGCGGTGCTGCGTGGGCGGTGCTCGCTGCGCACATCAAGAGGCCCGCTAGTCCAGCGAACATCAGGCGCTTTCGGGAAATGACACTCTGAAAAAAATCCATTGACGCACTCCGCAAACGGAAGGCTGCCATGCGCCCATGGTGCCGCCGCTGCGCGCGCCTCGCAATATCCAAATCGAGGCAACAAAAAACCCGGAGTTGCGGCCGGGTTTTCGCTTCGCAAATCGATAGCGCTGATCAATAAAACGGAATCTGAATTGGATAGCCGTTGATATCGTAGGGCGTATCGGACAGCGGCGCGCGGACGCTGGTGCGCGGCTGCGCGCGGTCGCTCGGGGACTGATTGCCGGGCGGGAAAGCGTAGTCCTGATACTTGCGCTCGCCCGGCCGCACCTCGGTGCCGGCATCGAGCCAGGACCGCTTGGTCACGTAAATCCGGGTCGGACCGCGCTGATAGGACACGTTCGGGCCATCGGTGCGCACCAGAGCAGGGCGCTGATTCTTCCGCCTGGTTTGCTGCTGGGCATCGGCTTCGGTCGCGCCGAACACGGCAACCGCTGCGATGGCGGCGGCAACGCCGGTGGCGAGCATTTTCAAAGTCATAGCGTCCTCGAACGTCCTGATTTGATCCTGTTGTAGCCCCGTAAGGTGCGGCGCGACAAGGTGATTTCGGCCACACCTTAATCGGATAATAGCAGGCAAAGCGCCAAGATGTCGTGAACGCGAGCCTGTCCCGGTCCGTTCCTGAGGCAATTGTGGCAGACATGGCGTTTTCGGGCGAAACGGAAACCCGTTCGCGAAGAAAACGCGTCAAAACGCAAATAGCTCTAGAAGCGCCCGCGCAGTTGCGGCTCTTGCAGGCTGCCTGCCCAGTCGCCGAGAGCGGGTGCGGCGTTGCAGGTGCCCCGCTTCAGCTCGGCGCGGGCGAAAAGCTCCGCCATTTTGGTGTCGTTTCCGGCTCCCAGCAGGGTCAGGCGGTTCAGCATGCAGCCGATAAAGGCCCGCTGGGCGGCGATGGTGTCGGCCTGGCAGGCAAAGCCGGTAATTTGCACGCGCGCGCTGTCAAAGGACTTCGCAAACCCGAGGCAGGGCTTGGTTTTGCTCTCCTGGGCCGGAAAACGGATCAGTCCCACCGGACCGAATTTGCTGTCGATCATGCCGGCGGCTTCGGCTTCGCCGCCGCCCAGCAAGCCCATCCGGATCGCAAGATCGGGGGCGGGGGGCGCATTCTCGGGGGTTTCGCCGCCAAGACGGAAGATTTCGATCTCGGCGGTCGGCTGCTCCACGGTGCTTGCCCAGCTCAAGACATCCTTGCGGCCGCCTTCCGGGTGCCGCCGGATGCTGTAAGCGCCTGTCTTGCCGCTAAAATCCACTTGGACCACGGTGAAGGCCGGATGCGGCTTCGCAACCTCGAACCAGCCCGGCCTGGCCTGCGGTTCGTTTGCGGCGAGCGGAAGCGCCGGCGCAAACAGGTCGGCGGCAATGAAAGCGAGGGCGGCCAGACCACCCGCATAGGCCATCAGCCGGGTAACGACAGCACGAACCTCATCCGTCACGCGCCGCAGCGCCGGATGGATCTCGGTGTGCTTTAAGAGGTCGGGAAGCGTGGCCATATATGCTGAGATGGATCTGCCGACGTTGTCTTGGCGGCATTTCTCGCATAGAAGCGCACCCTCTTCCCTTTACCGCCAAGCGCGGCGGGAGGGTTATTTCCTCGGAGAGTGAACGATGGGTTACAAGGTCGCAGTCGTGGGCGCGACCGGCAACGTGGGCCGGGAGATGCTCAACATCCTCGAAGAACGCAGCTTCCCGGCCAATGAGGTCGTGGCGCTGGCGTCGCGGCGCAGCATGGGCGTCGAGGTGTCCTATGGCGACAAAACCCTGAAAGTGAAAGCGCTCGAGAATTACGATTTCTCCGATGTCGATATCTGTCTGATGTCGGCTGGCGGCGACGTGTCCAAGGAATGGTCGCCGAAGATCGCCGCGCAAGGCGCTGTCGTGATCGATAACTCGTCGGCCTTCCGTTACGATTCCGACGTGCCGCTGGTGGTGCCGGAAGTGAATGCCGACGCGGTCGCGGGCTTCACCAAGCGCGGCATCATCGCCAATCCGAACTGCTCGACGGCCCAGCTCGTCGTCGCGCTGAAGCCGCTGCACGACTTTGCCAGGATCAAGCGCGTGGTCGTGTCGACCTATCAGTCGGTGTCGGGCGCCGGCAAGGACGGCATGGACGAGCTGTTTGCGCAAACCAAGTCGGTCTACACCAACAGCGAACTGGTGACGAAAAAGTTTCCGAAGCGGATCGCCTTCAACGTCATCCCCCATATCGATGTGTTCATGGAGGATGGCTATACGAAGGAAGAGTGGAAGATGATGGCCGAGACCAAGAAGATTCTCGACCCGTCGATCAAGCTCACCGCCACCTGTGTGCGCGTGCCGGTGTTCATCGGCCACTCCGAGGCCGTCAACGTCGAGTTCGAGAATCCGATCTCGCCGGACGAGGCGCGCGATATTCTGCGCAAGGCGCCGGGCTGTCTCGTGATCGACAAGCGTGAGCCGGGCGGCTACGTCACGCCGTATGAATCGGCGGGCGAGGACGCCACCTACATCAGCCGCATCCGCGAGGATGCGACGGTGGAAAACGGTCTCGCGTTCTGGTGCGTGTCGGACAACCTGCGCAAGGGCGCGGCGCTGAACGCGATCCAGATTGCGGAATGCCTGATCAACCGCAAGCTGATCAGCGCCAAGAAAAAGGCTGCGTAGAAAGCGGCGTAACTGTCGTCCCTGCGCAGGCAGGGACCCATACGCTGTGGCGCAGTAATTAAGACGACGCTGCTTGCAATTGTCCCGGCCTGCCGGACAGGCACGGAGGCTATGGGTCCCCGCGTTCGCGGGGACGACGCTGAGTAAATCTCCGTATCCATTCGTCATCGCCGGGCTTGACCCGGTGATCCATCTTGCAGCGTAATCACCTTCAGATTGATGCCCGGCAAAGGCGAGCCACCGGGTCTCGCCTTCGGCGAGCCCTATGACAGGCTCCGCGACGCCCGGGCATGACGAAGGTGGTAAAGATGCCCGAGCCGACGACGCAAATCGACCAGCGGCCCATCAAGAAAGTCGAGCGCGGCTTCGAGGCCGTGCTGTTCAACAGCCGCTGGCTGATGGCGCCGTTCTATTTCGGTCTCGTCGTCGCCCTTGCCGTGATGCTTTATAAGTTCGTCCTCGAGCTGGGTCACTTCATCACCCATGCTTCGGCGGCGAAAGAGGCCGACATCATTCTCGGCGCGCTGTCGCTGATCGATCTGTCGCTGACCGGCAATCTTATTCTGATCGTGGTGTTCTCAGGCTATGAGAATTTCGTCTCGCGCATCGATCCTGGCGGCCACCCCGACTGGCCGGAATGGATGACCAAGGTCGACTTCGCCGGCCTCAAGCAAAAATTGCTGGCGTCGATCGTGGCGATCTCGGCGATTCAGGTGCTGAAGGCGTTCATGGCGCTGGATACCGCGGTCAACACAGAGAAGCTGATGTGGCTGGCCGGCGTACACCTGGTGTTCGTGGTGTCCACGTTACTGATGGCGCTATCGGATCGCTGGGGCAGCGATAAGGGCGGCGGGCATTAGCGGCTGTCGTCCCTGCGTAAGCAGGGACCCATACCCTCCGAAAGTGTGATTGAGGACTGACGCCGCTGCCGCGCCTACCAGACAGTACTGAGGTTATGGGTCCCCGCGTTCGCGGGGACGACAGCTCAAAAACTGCCACTAAGACTCAGCGCCCACCTTCGCAGTCACGTCGTGAAATTCGCCGGTTTGCGGATCGCGCAGCGACAGCGAACCCTGCGCCACACCGAAGAAAGCGCCGTGCAGTGCGAGCTTGCCGCGCTCGGCCAGAATCTGGATGCAGGGAAACGTCATCAGGTTATCAAGACTGCGCTTCACCGAGGCGCGTTCGAGCTTCGCCAGAAATTGCTGCTTGGACATTGCGCCGCGCGGACCGATCTCGGCGAGCGCAGGCTCCAGCAGTTCCATCCATTTGCCGATGAAATCGCCCGGCGACAGCGGCTCGGTTTCTTCGGCGAGTGCGCGAATGCCGCCGCACTGCGCATGGCCGAGTACAACGATGTGCTTCACCTTGAGCACCTGCACTGCGAATTCGAGCGCGGCCGACACCGCGCGCGCGGCGCCGTCCGGCGTATAGGGCGGCACGAGATTGGCGACGTTGCGGACCACGAACAGTTCGCCCGGCCCGGCATCGAAAATCACCTCGGGCGAAACGCGGCTGTCGCAGCAGCCGATCACCATCACCTCCGGCGACTGGCCGTATTCGGACAGTTCGCGATACCGCGATTGCTCAGCCGGTAGCCGCTGGGCCGCGAAATTCTGATAGCCTTCGATCAGGTTCTTGGGAAAGTCTGTCATGGCGATCATCCATACGATGATCTTCGATAAGCACATGGCGTGCAGCGCCACAACCCTTGTCGAGTGCTTTGCTGGAATGTTATCGCCCTTGGCATACCTGCCGGAGATAAGCTGCCATGACCCGTCCGCGCCGCAGTCTCTTATTCATGCCGGGCTCCAACGTCCGCGCGATGGAAAAAGCGCGCACCCTGCCCGCGGATGGACTGATCCTCGACCTCGAGGACGCAGTGGCGCCCGACGCCAAGGCAGCCGCGCGCAAGCAGATTGCGGACGCGGTTGCGGCGAAGGGCTTCGGCAGGCGTGAGCTGATCATCCGGATCAACGGTCTCGACACGCCATGGTGGATCGACGACGTCGCCATGGTGGCGAAGGCGCATCCCGACGGCATCATGGTGCCGAAGGTGTCGCGCATCACCGACCTCAAAATGATTTCCGACCGGGTCGCCGATATGGGCGGCGGCATGGCGATGAAGATCTGGGCGATGATTGAATCGCCGCTCGCCGTTCTGCGCGCGGCTGAGATCGCGGCCGCCGGGGCCGAGGCGGACAATCGTCTCGCCGGTTTTGTGATCGGGCCGAACGACATCGCGCGCGAATCGCGGATGCGGATGGTCAAGGGCCGCGCGCCGATGCTGCCGCTGCTATCGCATTGCGTGATCGCTGCGCGAGCCGCCGGCATCGAGATTCTTGACGGCGTCTACAACGACTTCAGCGATGCGGAAGGTTTCGCACGCGAGTGCGAGCAGGGCCGCGATCTCGGTTTCGACGGCAAGACGCTGATTCATCCCAGCCAGATCGAGCCGTGCAACGCGGCGTTTGCGCCGCCAGCCGATGAAGTCGCGCGTGCCCGCAAGATCGCGGCATTGTTCGACCAGCCGGAGAATGCGGGCCGTGGCGCGGTCCAGATGGACGGCCAGATGGTCGAGCGCATGCACGCCGACATCGCCCGGCGCACCATTGCGATCGCCGACGCGATTGCGGCGGCGAAATAGCAAAATGCCCGGCGTAAGCCGGGCATTGATGCCGATCAGGTTGTTTGCGCGGCTGTTACAGCCAGGGCCGGCTTTCTTTCGCCTTTGCCTCGTAGGTATTGATCGAGGTCTTCTTCTCAAGCGTCAACCCGATGTCGTCGAGGCCGTTGAACAGGCAGTGCTTGCGGAACGGATCGATCTCGAACGTGATGCAGCCGCCGTCGGGTCCGCGAATTTCCTGCTTTTCGAGATCGATGCTCAGCGTCGCGTTGGCGCCGCGGTCGGCGTCGTCGAACAGCTTGTCGAGTTCGTCCTGCGACACGCGGATCGGCAGAATGCCATTCTTGAAACAGTTGTTGTAGAAGATGTCGCCGAATGACGTCGAGATCACGCATTTGATGCCGAAGTCGGCGAGCGCCCATGGCGCGTGTTCGCGGCTCGAACCGCAGCCGAAGTTATCGCCAGCGACCAGAATTTTCGCCTGCCGATAGGCCGGCTTGTTGAGCACGAAATCCGGATTCTCGCTGCCGTCGTCGTTGTAGCGCTGCTCGGAAAACAGCCCCTTGCCGAGGCCGGTGCGCTTGATCGTCTTGAGGTACTGCTTGGGGATGATCATGTCGGTATCGACATTGATGATCTTCAAGGGTGCCGCGACTCCGCTCAGCGTGGTGAACTTGTCCATCGGTAAGGCTCTGTCAGAATTTGGGGATTTGCCAGTTCATGGCATCGATATCACGTTTCCCCCCGTACACAACCGCATTGTTGGTCCTGAAGGACTTCAGGTTAGTGCCGTGCCGCTGTTCGATATTACGAATTGACCCTTGTCGAATCCGTATTGTCCACGCTGGCCTCGATCGCTTCCATGTCTTCGTCGGATAATCCAAAATGATGTCCGATCTCGTGGATCAGCACATGACTGATGATATGTCCGAGCGCCTCGTCATGCTCGGCCCAGTAATCGAGGATCGGTCGGCGATACAGCCAGATCATGTTCGGCATCGGCGCGATCTCATCGACGCTGCGGAACGGCAGGCCGATGCCCTGAAACAGTCCGAGCAGGTCGAATTCGCTCCCGGCGTTCATGGTTTCAAGCACCTCGTCGGTCGGGAAATCATCGACGCGGATAATCACGCCCTCGCACAGGTCGCGAAATCCTTCGGGAAGCCGGTCGAAAACCTGCTGGGCGATGGTTTCCATCTCGTCCAGCGAGGGCGCTTTGGCTGAAGTCCACATATATCCTTTCTAGGTGGCGTGGCGGTGCGGGCCAAGGGGAGGTGAGGCGCTTGTCCGGCGCCAGAACCGGTTGACGCAGGCCCGCTAATCCGCGATTTTGCGGCTTGAGAACAGACCGCAGGGCATTGGCAGGATGACGATAAAAGGCATTTTGATCGCGGCGTTGCTGGCAACGGTGACCGGCCTGTCGCCGGGAGCATTTGCCGCGCAGCCTTCGGGCGCGCCGTCGGCCCGCGTGGACGAGACGTCAAAGCCAACCGACGTCACGGCACAACGCCGCGCGCGCCGCCAGCCGACGCGCGTGCGTGTCTACCGCACAACTCCCGGCCCGAACTCAAAGCGTGTCTGCAACGCGAAGTACGTTCAGGAATACCGGCCGAGCGGCACCGTGATCGTGCCGGTCGTGAATTGCTACTGGAGCGGCTGAACCGCGCAAGCTTTGGTCGAGCAAGCCTTCAACGACAGGCCTTCAGCAGCCTTCAGCAAAAAAGCGCTCACCACAGATCGATGACCGCCGCCATCAAAATGGTCGCGCCACAAAAGCCATAAACCAGCACAGCCATTACTGTCTGTACCGGCTCACTGACCGGGCCGGGTCCCGTTCCCGGTCCTTGAGACGCGAGTGCGGCAGTTGCGAACGCGATGCACGCAATTGTGATAGCGCTTGCCGATGCGATGCGAAGCAAGTTCGTCATGATCTGGCCTCCGTGTGGGCGTTGGTAGAACAGGCAGTGCGATGAAAGCTGCCGCTATCGTCGAGATACGATTGATAACGGCGAACGCGCAGCGGCGAGACAAATTATTCTGCGGCAGTTTTTGGCGACGATGGCGTTCATCATCGCGGCACCGGCATTCATGACGCATTCACGTTGCCCATCCTAGCTTTCGTACGGAACGCGCCCGCACCTTTCACCGACGTACGCACCCTTCACTGTCGTATTCGTCTGCGTTGATATGGCCGATCGATAAATCCGGCCGCCGGGAGGATTGGAACATGAATATCAAGAGAATACTTGGATTGCTGGCTGTTGCCGGAGTCGTGGCGATCGCTGCACCCAGCCAGCGGGCTGAAGCGCTGTCGCTGATCAATCCGGCCAACGCCGGTGCTGCAAAATACGCGTCTGAAAATCTGGTCACTGAAGTGCGCGGCGGTCGCGGCGGCGGCGGCGGGTTCCGAGGCGGTGGTGGCTTCCGCGGTGGTGGTTTTCGCGGCGGCGGCTTCCGGGGCGGCGGGTTTCGTAGCGGCTTCTATCGCCCCGGATTTCGCGGTGGTTACCGCGGATTCTATGGCGGTCCAAGCTACTACTACGGTGCGCCGCTGATCTATCCGCGCCGCTGCCGGCTGGTTCAGACCTATTACGGCCTTCGCCGCGTCTGCCGTCCACGGCCCTATTATTACTATTGAGCGATCGACCCGAACTGGTTTCAGGCTGCGAAAGCGGCCTGAAACCGCTGTTCCCACGATCTGAATGCAGGAACCGGAGTGGGCCCTCGTGCGTTGACGGGCTCAATGGCTTTGTGGGTTATGGCTCTTTGGCTTGAACCTTCGCACCCGCAAGACAGACAAACAAAGTCCAAGATGTTTTCGGTCACGTGTTTTGGTGACCCATATATTGGTCTTGTCGCAGAAACTCTGCACGGAAATGGAGGAGCGTAGAATGAAGACACTATTTGGCGCCGCCTTCGGCGCAGCCGCATTGATGGTTGTCGGCTCGGTGGCGGTGACGCCTGCAGCCGCGGCTGGCAAGTCCACCACAGTGCAGCAAGACGCCAGCACGCCGGCGATCCAGGACTTCAGCGCACAGCGGCGATATCGCCGCTATTATCGCGGCCCGCGTTATTACTACGGTCCGCGCTACTATCGTCCGTATGCCTATCAGCCCTACGGGTATGGGAATCCCTATTATCGGCCATACGGCTACTATGGTGGCGGACCGCGCTTCTACGGCCCGGGCTTCGGATTTAGCTTCGGCCTCTGAGCAACTCGTTCGTAAGAACCAAACAGGCGCCATCGTGGCGCTTGTTTGTTTTTTGTCCGGTCGCTGACGCGCATGACGTAGCGCGGGCCGGCAAATCCCGCGTCTTGAGCGCGAACTCAACGCAGCGATTGCAGGACTGCCCTCAGCATGTCGGCAGAGTAAGGCTTCGCGAGAATTTGCACGTTTGCCAGCGCAGGCGGCGGAGAAATCAGCTCGGCGTAGCCGGTGGCGAAGGCAAACGGAATTTTTCGCTCCGCCAGCAAGTTGCCGACATCGAACCCGCTCTCGCCGCCAAGGTCGATATCGATCAACGCGAAGTCCGGCGCGCGCTCGTTGATTGCTGCCAGTGCTGCCGCGACGCTGCTCACGGTTCGCACACGCGTCACGCCGAGGTCCTGCAAGACCATCTCGGTGTCGAGCGCGATGATAAAATTGTCCTCGACGATCAAGACGTCGGAAGGCATGTGGATATCGTCCATCGGCTGTCCGGGCTCTTCCATGCCGCCGCCCGCCATGGCCTGACCCGGAAAGCCGGAACAGGTCCACTCAGGTGCGGTTCCATTCAGAAGCAGAAAAGATGCGGCTCGCGTTGCAGGTCGGTCCCCTCGCTGCAACCGAACCGTCGCTGCCCGATGGCGCAGCGTAGTTCCTGTGATGGAACAATATTTTCGCTCAAAGCGTTTGTCTGTGCAGAAGTGGACATAACAACTGGTTAGTTTGGTGTACGCGAATGGATATGCCTTCAAAATTTGCACAGCCGCGAAACGGGCCTGAATTGCCCGAGAACAATCTTTTGCGAGCACTTCGTTCAAAGGATTACGAACTGATCCGGCCCGATCTGGAACCTGTCGAATTGCAGTCGCGGGAGTTGATCTACAACCCCGGCGATCATGTCGGCACCGTCTATTTTCCATGCGGGCCAAGCCTCGTCTCGTATCTCGTCACCAATGAAGATGGGCGCGATGTCGAAACCATTCTGATCGGGCGCGAAGGGGCGGTCGGCGGCATTGTCAGCCGCGGAAATCTTCCGGCCTACACCCGCATGATCGTGCAGTTCGGCGGCACATTCGCGCGTCTGCGATTAGACAGCCTCGAAGCAGCGAAAGAGAAATCGCACTCTCTGAATCAGATGTTCGCGCGCTACGCCGATTGCATGATGGCGCAGATGTTTCAATCGACCGCCTGCAATGCAACCCACTCGATCGAGCAACGCACCGCCAAGTGGATTATTTCTGCGATGGAGCGCACCGGTGATTTGATCGTGCCGCTGACGCAGGAGCAGCTCGCTGCGATGCTCGGCGTCGGACGCAGCTATGCCAGCCGCGTGCTTCAGACGTTCCGCCGCGAAGGTATTCTCGAGACGCGCCGTGGCTCCATGCTTGTCACCAACGCGGATATGCTTGCCGCTCGCGCCTGCCTTTGCAACGAGTCGGTCAAAGGTCATTTCGAAAACGTCCTGCGCGGCGTTTATCCGACCGAAGAGGGTGTTGACTGACGCGCTCTGGCAGCGGAAGGTTTTCCGCCGCCCCTGATTCAAGCAGCCATCCGAAGCCGCAGAGGAGCCGCAGTGACCGGTGCATTCGCACCGGCTGCTTATTCTATCGTGGAGGAGGTACGTCTATGCCGATATGCCGCAGGCTGTTTTCTGCCGCTGCAATGCTGTCGCTGGTTGCGGCGCCGTTTGCGATTGTACCTCAAGGTGCATTTGCTCAGGACAATCCGTTTGGCGGGTCCGTGACATTGCTTGTGCCGTTTCCTGCCGGCGGATCTGTCGATGTGATCGCCAGGCAGGCGCAGCAGGGCATGCAGGAGCGGTTGAAAGCCAATGTCATCATTGAAAACAAACCCGGCGCGTCCGGCAGCACCGGAGCAGCGCAGGTAGCAAGGTCTGCGCCCGATGGCCGCACCTGGCTGTTTGTGTTCGATACCCATGCGGTGAATCCCTTCCTGCAGAAGCTGCCGTTCGATTCGGTGAAGGATCTTGCGCCAGTGATGCTGATCGGCACGGCGCCGAACGTTCTGGCGACCAATCCGTCGAAGCCTTTCAAATCGCTTGCCGACATCGTCGCCGCTGCGAAGGAAAAACCCGGAGCGATTACTTACGCGACCATCGGCGCAGGCAGCCTCGGCCACCTCACCATGGTGCGGCTGTCGAAATTGCTCGGCATCTCGCTCAATCATGTGCCGTATCGCGGCGGCGCACCGGCAATGAATGATGCGCTGGCAGGACACGTTGATCTCATCATCGGAAGCGCCGCGCTGGTCAATCCGCAACTTGTCGGCGGGACACTGCGGCCGCTGGTGCAGTTTGGGTCGAAGCGCGCTCAGTCTCCCGAATTGTCGCCGGTCCCGACGGCGGCGGAGAGCGGCGCAGCGGGCATCGAATCCAACGCATGGTGGGGAGTCTTTGCACCTGCGGCGACGCCCGCTCCCATCATCGATCGCTTTGTCAACGATCTGCGCGCCACACTCACCGACGCAAAAATTGCGGAGAAGCTGACGCAGTCGCAACAAATCGCGATCCGTGCCGGGGGGCCGGAGGAACTCAAGAGCTTCTATGAAAATGAGATGAAGGTCTGGGGCGCGATCGTGCGCGAGAACGACATCCAGATCGGGTCGCAATAAGCATCGCCGATCACTCTTCCGGCTCTGTCGTAAACAGCAGCGGATAGCCTTGCGTGCGGCCGGCGTCGGTCGCACGCGTCGCTTTTGTTTCGGCGACATCCCTGGTGAATACAGCGACCACGCAAACGCCGCGCTGATGCGCGGTAATCATGACCTTGTGCGCCTGATCCTCGGTCATGCCGAATTCAGCTTTCAGCACCATCACGACGAATTCGCGCGGTGTGAAATCGCCGTTGACGAGGATCACCTTGTGCAGCCGCGGCCGCTCGACCTTGGTCTTCGCTTTGGTGCGCGGCTTGGCGGCGGTCGAGGGCATGGCGGCGGCTTCGGACAAGTGGCGACAGATGTCCGGGCACTTATACTCAATAACAGGCTTTTGGTCAGCCGGCTCCCTGGATGCGATAACCGCGGCTCTCGGGAATATCGTCTATCCCCGAGGGTCCCGGCGTTTCTTCCAGGGCGCCAGGATGTCGAGCCGCCACATGGCCAGCCGCTGTGGTGGCCAATGCGACAACCGCGAGCGTTCCTTCTCCGGTTCTGCTTCGTTCTGCCGCGCCAATGCAGCTGGCCGTTGCCAATTCTGACGCGTCGCGGCGCTGATCAGGTCGACATAGGTCGGCTTCTCGGCCATGACGCACCTCTTCGGCCTGATTGAATTGGCCGGGTCATGCAAAGCCTGAACCGTGTTTCCTAAGCAAATTGGCTTGATTTGTTTCGGGTTTGAGGCAAATGGCGTTGGTCACCGTCGCGCTATCAGCAAAAGATGCTAGATAAAACGAGCTGCTCGAATCGCGGCGGTCAATGAGGGAAGGCATGGACAAGAAAGCAATGCGCGAGCAAGCCGAGCGTCTTGTCCGCGAGGCAATGGAAAAGAACGCTGTTGTCGTCAAGCAAGGCGAGACCCGGATCGAAGC
>JAKFUP010000136.1:5093-19677 GCA_021732625.1 Hyphomicrobiales bacterium | reverse complement strand
GTTCGAGAACCGCTATCCGGGCTGCGGCGTCGATACGCCCAATCACTTCTATTCGTTCGCGTATGAACCGAACCACGAATGGTCGCACTTCTTCGCCAAGCGCGACGAGCTCTGGCAGTATTTCGAGCGGGTTGCGGACAAGTACGGCTTGCGAAAAAACATCGCCTTCAACACCGAGGTGACCGAGGCCGAATTCGACGAAGACAATGCGCAGTGGCGCGTCACCGCGCGCAATTCCGATGGCAGCGTCGAGACACACACCGCGCGCATTCTCGTGTCGGCCGTCGGCATCCTCAATCGCCCTCGCCTGCCCGATATTCCCGGGCGCGACAGCTTCAAGGGCCCGGCTTTTCACACAGCCGAATGGGACAAGGACTTCGACTGGCGCGGCAAGCGTATTGCTTTGATCGGCACCGGCGCATCAGGCCATCAGGTTGGACCGGCGATACAACCCGATGTCGAACGGCTGATGATCTTTCAGCGTTCGCCACACTGGGCGGTGCCGAACCCGAACTACCATCTCGGCGTCAGCGCCGGCAAGAAATGGGCGCTCGCCAACATTCCCAATTATCTGCGCTGGTATCGCTTTCAATTATTCTGGGGATTCGCCGACGGCCTGCATCCGGCATTGCAGGTCGATCCGCAATGGCCGACGCCCGAGCGGTCGCTCAATGATGCCAACGAGAAGCACCGCATCTTCATGGAGCGGCATATCCGCAAGACCATCGGCGACAATCCGGAGCTGCTCGCGAAAGTCATCCCGGACTATCCGGCTTACGGCAAACGCATCCTGATCGACAATCACTGGTACCGCATGCTGACGCGGCCGAACGTCGATCTCATCACCGACACGATCGCCGAGATCGTTCCGGAAGGCATCCGAATGGCTGACGGCACAGTGTGGGACGCGGATGCGCTGGTGTATGCGACCGGCTTCAAGGTCAGCAAGATGCTGCACCCCATGACGATCCGGGGTCGCAACGGCCGCGAGATTCACGACGTGTGGGGACCGGACGATGCCCGTGCCCATCTTGGCATCACCGTACCGCAATTTCCGAACTTCTTCATCATGATCGGCCCGAACACCGGCCTCGCCCACGGCGGCAACCAGATCTTCATGACCGAGTGTCAGGTCAAACACATGATGCTGGCTTTGCGCGACATGCTGGAAAACGGGCACCGCACAATCGAGCCGCGGCAGGACGTCCACGACCGCTACAACGAGAAGGTCGATGAACTGCATCGCGGCATGGTGTGGGCACATCCCGGCATGACCAACTGGTATCGTAACCCGCAAGGCCGCGTATTCGCGATCTCGCCGTGGCGGCTGGTCGAGTACTGGCAGATGACGTCGAACTTCAATCCAAAGGATTACGTGATTCAATAAACTCCCTCACCCGCTCGCATGGAGAGGTAAAGCTGAAGTCTCATTGAATTCAGACCCGTTCCAGTTCGACCGGAATCACATCGACACCGACATCGAGCTTGGTCTCACCCGAGCCGACGAATACACCATGAATGGGAGAGACGTCGGAGAAGTCGCGGCCGACCGCAACGTCGATGTGATCGTTGCCGACATCGATGGCATTGGTCGGATCGATCCCTAACCAACCAATCTCGCGCCCACACCACACCGACACCCAGGCATGGCTGGCGTCAGCACCTTCCAGCCGCTTCTGTCCCGGCGCGGTGATGGTGCGGATGTATCCGCTGACATAAGCCGCCGGAATGCCAAGGCCACGCAGGCCCGCGATCATGATGTGCGCGAAATCCTGGCAGACGCCCGAGCGTTGCACGAAGGCCTGCTCCAGCGGGGTCGAAATCTCGGTCGACTCCGGGACGTACTTGAAGTCGCCACGAATGCGTTTCGCCAGTTCGCGCGTGGCGTCGGCAATCGGGCGTGAGGGATGAAACGACTGTGCCGCATAAGCGGTCACGTCCTTCGAGAGCATCACGCGCGGACTGCGAAACATGTAATGCACCGGCGCACTGGAAACGATTGCAATCTCGTTCAGCGCTGCTTCCGCAACAGCCTGCCAATCCGGACTCTTGCCAGACGCCGGGCCTTCCGGACGATCGACTTTCACCCTGCTGCGAGCATCGATGGAAAGATCGAGCAGTCCGGTGTCGATACTGGCGATGGTGACGTGATTGCCGAAGAAATCCCGCTCCGTGGAGATCGCGCGCGGCTGCGGCTCGATCAGCAGCGCGTGCTCGATGCATTGCTGTCCTCCGCCATCGCGTGGCATCAGCCGCAAAGCGAGCTTCGAGGATGCCACTCTCATCTCGTAGCTGTAACGCGTCACATGACGGACGTCGTAAATCACGCGAGACCACTCGCGCCCTTGGCCTTGAGGCCTTCCGGCCGCTGCAGGAAGTAGCGCGACGCAATGGAATCGGCGAACCGCATCAAGGTTTGCTCGAAGACCAGTACTGAGGTCGGTTCGATGTCCTGCGCCGCGGCGCTTCCAATCTCACCGGCAAACATATCGATGAAACGCTTCGGTTCCTCCGGAATGCCGTCATCGTTCAATGTCGGCAGCGTATCGAGGTGTGCGCGCAACTGCCCGATCTGGAACGCCACCGAGCGCGGATTGAACGGATCAAGCAAAGCCATATCCCGCACCGGCAGCAGCGCCACGCCGATCAGATAGCGCGAGCGATAGGTGATCTGCGAGTCGATCAGATCAAGGAGAATGTCGAGATCGTTGGCTGTCGCCGTATCGCTCGCGAAACTGCGGACGTAACGGCAAGTATTGATCGCGCGCTCGACGCGGCGGCCGATATCGAGAAACCGCCAGCCGGCGACCCGATTGACGTTCTCTTGTGCAAGACCGGAAATGGCCGACAGTGTCACCAGAGCGCGATCAGCGATCTCGAACGCTTCCGCCTCATTTGCGATTTCATCGGCGTTGACGCGCAATTGCGCTTCGAGCTTGCCAAGCAATTTGAAACTGTCCGTCGACAGCCGCTCACGAATGACCGATGCCGCGCCATACGCCATCCGCACATTCGCAAAGGCCGAGCCATAGTGATCTTCCGAGCCAAGTGCGTGTGCGACAGCAGGAAGTCGTCCCCTCTCAAGTATCTCGGCGGGTACAGCACCGCAAGCAACGAGCATATTGCTAAGCGCCTTGAGGCTGATCGCCGCATCGCCGCGCATGGAATCGAATTCGATGCTACGTGCGCAGAGGCAGCGCAGAATGCGCAAGACTGCTTCTGCACGTTCAAGATAGCGGCCAAACCAGAACAGATTGTCGGCGGCGCGGCTCGGCAAATTGCCAAGCATGCGGCGGATACTGACATTCTCTTGCGACGGAAGCAGGGTTTCGGTCACCACCGGTTTATTCGACATCACCCAGACGTCCGCCGACTGAACGCCGTCGCCCATGCTCACTGCGCGGGCGTCCGGCTTGTCGGACATCAGGCAGAAACCGCCCGGCATCACATGCCAGCCGTCCGGTGTGGCGGCAGCAAACACTCGCAGCACGAACGGCCGCGGCACCAGCTTGCCGTTCTCGAACACCGGCGCTGTTGAAAGCCGCACCAGTTCCTGACCGACATAGTCCATACCTCGCGACAAGATCTGCTCGCGCAGTTGCGCCTTTGCAGCAGCGTCGAGATCGGAGCCAACGATGGGTTGCCTGCCGCTTCCCAGATCGTCGAAGGCGCTGGCCAGCGCCATGGTATCGAGATTGCCGAGGACTTTCTCGCGCGCGCTCTGCTGGCCGCACCACCACGTCGCAATATTTGGCAACGCCAGTTCGCTGCTGCCGAAATGGCGCGCGACGCGCGGCATGAAACTCATTAGCGCGCGCGACTCGATGAAGCCCGAACCGGGCATGTTGGCGACAACGACGCTGCCCTCTCGAATTGTCGAAAGCAGCCTCGGAATGCCGAGCCGCGACTCGCCGTTGAGCTCGATCGGGTCGACCCAATCCGCATCGACACGCCGCCAAATAACATCCGCGCGTTTGAGGCCGGCGATAGTGCGGATGTGGACGTTGCCGTCATGGACAACGAGATCGTCGCCTTCGACCAGCAGGAAACCGAGATAGCGCGCGAGATAGGATTGCTCCGAATATGTCGAACTGTAAGGACCTGGCGTCAGCAAGCAAATGCGTGGCTGTTCGCGCGGCGCCAGCGATGCAAGTCCTTTACGAAATTCGCGAAAGAACGGCGCGAGCCGTTGCACGTTCATGTCGGTATAGGCGGAAGGATAGGCGCGCGACATCGCGAGGCGATTTTCCAGCGCGTAGCCCGCGCCAGATGGCGCCTGCGCGCGATCGTTCAGCACCCACCACTGCCCATCGGGGCCGCGGCCGATATCCGCGGCATAGAGATTCATCCAGCGGCCGCCCGGCGGTGTGACATTCACCATCGGCCGGATGAATTCCTTGTTGCCGGCAACGACAGCAGCGGGCAGCACGCCTTCGGTGACGAGGCGACCGGGGCCGTAAACGTCGCCAAGCATCGCCTCGAACAACTCGGCGCGCTGCACGATACCGGCGGAAATTTGATTCCAGTCGCTCTCCTCGATCAGAAGCGGCAGACCGGTCAGCGGCCAGCTACGTTCCTTCGCTTCATCGTTGACACGATAGGAGACACCGAGATCGCGGATATGGCGTTGAGCGACAGCAATCGAGCGCGCCATATCGCTTTCGGGTAGCGAGTTGAGCAGCGCAAGCCAGTGCGCTTTCGGCTTGCCATCCGGGCCAATGAACTCGTCGGGAATTCCGGGCAGCGGCGTGTAGTCCGCGTAAGCGGCTGCCCATTCGTCGTCGGTCGACGCAGGCTTTGTCATGCCCCCTGCGGCGCGGTTCATTAGCTCACCAGCGAATGTTACGTCTTAAATCCAGCGTCAAAGGAAACTCCGCGGTCGCTTCATCGCGCGGAGAATCGAACGGCCCACCAGTATGACCGTGATCCTGAAAACGCGCCAGCCGCCGCGCCTGAGCTTCGTATGAGTTTACCGGAAAAGTCTCATAGTTACGCCCGCCCGGATGGGCGACGTGATAGACGAAGCCACCCAACGAGCGGCCATTCCAGCGGTCGAACAGATCGAATGTGAGCGGCGCATGCATCGGTACCGTGGGATGCAGACCAGCCGACGGCTGCCACGCCTTGAAGCGCACGCCGGCCACTGCCTCACCCGAGACGCCTGTCGACGTCATCGGCATCTTGCGGCCGTTACACGTAATGATGTGCCGCTCGGGCACGAGGCCATTCGCCTTGACCTGCAGCCGCTCGACCGACGAGTCGACGAAGCGCACGGTGCCCCCGCCGCCGCTCTCTTCGCCCAGCACATGCCATGGCTCAAGCGCCTGGCGCAGCTCCAGCTTGACGCCGGAATATTCCTCGAGCCCGTAAAACGGAAAACGAAATTCGCGCTGCGCCTCGAACCATTCAGAATCGAAATCGTATCCAGCGGCGCGCAGGTCAGCGAGCACGCCGAGAAAATCCGCCCAGACGAAATGCGGCAGCATGAAGCGGTCGTGCAGCGCCGTGCCCCAGCGCACCAGTTCGCCAGTGACCGGTTGCTTCCAGAACATCGCGACCAGCGCACGCAGCAGAAGTTGCTGAGCCAGCGACATCCGCGCATCGGGCGGCATCTCGAACGAGCGGAATTCGATCAGGCCGAGACGGCCGGTCGGACTGTCTGGCGAATAAAGCTTGTCGATGCAGATCTCGGCACGGTGGGTGTTGCCCGCGACATCGACCAGAAGATTTCTGAACAGCCGGTCGATAAGCCAGAGCGGGATCGTGCCCTGCCCCGGTGGCGGCACATGCGACAGCGCGACCTCGAGTTCATAGAGCTGATCCTGCCGCGCTTCGTCGAGCCGCGGCGCTTGGCTGGTCGGTCCGATAAACAATCCAGAGAACAAATACGACAGCGACGGATGCCGCTGCCAATAGGTAAGCACGCTAGCCAGCAGATCGGGACGGCGCAGGAACGGTGAATCCGCAGGCATTGCGCCGCCAAGGACGACGTGGTTGCCGCCGCCGGTGCCGACGTGGCGTCCGTCGAGCATGTATTTGTCAGTGCCAAGACGGCACTGACGCGCCTCTTCGTACACCGTAGTCGTGATATCGACTGCCTCCCGCCAGTTTTCGGCCGGATGAACGTTGACCTCGATCACACCGGGATCAGGCGTGACCTTGATGACGTTGAGACGCGGATCGACCGGAGGCGGATAGCCCTCGATGTGCACTGGCAGCTTGGTTTCGCGCGCAGTGCGCTCGATAATCGCCAACAGCGCAAGATAATCTTCCAGCCGCTCGACCGGCGGCATGAACACGCAAAGAATGCCGTCGCGTGGCTCGATTGTCATCGCCGTACGGACGAAACCGCCGATCTCGGATGCGCCCGCTGGCGGGGGAGCAACAGTGTTGCGGCTGCTCGGGGGATTTTGCGTCCGAATCTTTGCAAGCTCTGCCGCGCTCGGCAGCGGCGGCAGATCCTGGGTCGGATCTTGCGAATGCAAAAACGGATAGTCCGCTTCCGAGAGCCACGGCAATCCGCCGAGCGGCAGACGCAAGCCCACCGCGGAATCGCCGGGCGTGAGGAACAGGCGGCCACGGCGCAGTTGCCACTTCTCGCTGACCCAGCGCCAGTCGCGGGCCGACTGCGCATTCCAAGGCTGGACCGGCAGCACGTAGCCGACCGGCTTGGACAGCTTACGCTCGAAGGTGCGCATCATGCGATTGCGCGTTTCGGGATCGTCGATCTTCGGATCGAGCACATCGACGTTGGCGGGTAATTCCGCCTCCTTCAGCGCCCAATAAGCGGGGTCTTCGAAAGCCGGCAGGATGTTGCTCTTGTCGAGGCCAAGATTGGATGCAAGCCCCTCGATCAGCGTTTCCGCATCTGTGGCGGAAGATTTGCGCGAACCGCGCTCATGCGCGATCAGAGCAGGATCGCTCCAGATTGGGGTGCCGTCCTTGCGCCAGTAGAGTGCAAACGCCCAGCGCGGCAGGCTTTCGCCAGGATACCACTTGCCTTGGCCGTAATGCAGGAAGCCGTTGGGCGCGAATTTTGTCTGCAATCGCCGGATCAGTTGATCCGCGAAACCGCGCTTGGTCGGCCCGACGGCGCCCGTATTCCACTCCCCGCCTTCCAAATCGTCGATCGAGATAAACGTCGGCTCGCCGCCCATGGTAAGACGAACGTCGTTTGCGACGAGATCGCGGTCGACCACATCGCCCATCGCGGCGAGCTTCTCCCACGCTTCGTCGGAGAACGGCCGCGTCACGCGCGGCACTTCGCGAATACGTTCGACCTTCATGTCGAACTCGAATTCGGTCTTGGCCGGCTCGGTCAGGCCGGAGATCGGCGCCGCCGAGCGATAATGCGGAGCGGCAAAAAGCGGAATGTGCCCCTCGCCGCATAGCAAGCCCGACGTCGCGTCGAAGCCGATCCAGCCCGCGCCCGGCATGTAGATTTCCGCCCACGCATGCAGATCGCAGAAATCCACCTGCGTGCCCTTCGGCCCTTCGAGCGGATCGATGTCGGCGCGCAGTTGAATTAGATAACCGGAGACGAAGCGTGCGGCGAGGCCAAGATGCCGCGCGAGCTGCACGAAAAGCCATGCCGAGTCGCGGCACGATCCGGACTCCAGCTTCAGCGTGACTTCCGGGTCTTGCACACCCGGCTCCATGCGAATGACATAGTTGACTTCGTCACTAAGCCGGGCGTTGAGTTCGACCAGAAACGGAATCGTCCGTTTGCCATTGGTCTTGATCGACGCCAGCAGCTTTGACAGCAGCGGACCTGCCGGTTCAGGCGACAGATAAGCGGCGAGTTCGTCGCGCTGCTCCTCCGGATATGAGAACGGAAACTCCTCGGCGTCCGGTTCGACAAAGAAGTCGAATGGATTGACCACCGCCATATCGGCGACGAGATCGACCTCGATGCTGAACTCGTCGGTCTTTTCCGGGAAGACGTAACGCGCCTGCCAGTTACCGTGCGGATCCTGCTGCCAGTTGACGAACTGGTCGGCCGGCTTGACCTTCAACGAGTAACTGAGAATGCGGGTACGGCTGTGCGGCGCCGGCCGCAGCCGGACGATTTGAGCACCAAGCGATATCGGACGATCGTACTTGTACCGGGTGCGATGATGGAGTGCAGCGAGGATCGACACCGTACCAACTTCCTGCCTGAGAAACATTTGCCTGAGAGTTCAAGGCATTCGAGCCAGTGTCAACGGAGGCTTTCCGTGAACGCCGGGATGGATGCCGAGAATGATGGACTTCGCCGCACGTTGCCCACAAACAGCACACCAAACGATTAAAGCGGCGGCAGCTATCGATCTGCGAAAAGGCGGGATAAAACAAGGGAAAGGGCTTCAAAAGCCGTTGCTTTTCTGGAAATCCGATGGGGGACACCGGAACTCTGCTCTACAATACCGGTTATTCGGGCCGGTGGTTCGCGTTAGAGCGCCCAACCGCAAGTAACCACCTTTCAAAATATTATCCCGTCGTCAGCAGAAAAACGGACCGATGAGACTTTTCAAATGCCAGGTCTGTTCGCAGCTTCTCTACTTCGAGAACAGCCGATGCGAAAAATGCGGCCACACACTCGGCTATGAGCCCGAGCGTAACCGGCTACTTCCGCTGGAGCCATCCGGACAGTTTTGGTGTCCAACAGAAGACGCCAAGACCTCGTACAGATTCTGCAGCAATGCAACGTATGGCGTTTGCAACTGGCTGGTCAATGCAAAGTCCGAGGACCAGTACTGTCATGCCTGCCGTCATAACGGCATCATTCCCGACCTGTCGCAACAACAGAACCTCGATAACTGGCGCAAGATCGAGGTCGCCAAGCACCGGCTGTTCTATACGCTGCTGCGGCTGAAACTGCCGGTGCAGACGCGGGGCGAAAATCCAGAAGGGCTGGTTTTCAACTTTCTGGCCGATTCACCGTTCGACCCGTCTTCAAAAATCATGACCGGGCACGACAGCGGATTGATCACGCTGGCCCTCGCCGAGGCCGACGATGTCGAGCGCGAGCGGCGGCGCTCGTTGATGGGCGAGCCGTACCGGACCCTGCTTGGTCATTTCCGGCACGAGGTTGGACACTATTTCTGGGATCGTCTTGTACGCGACCGCGGCGGCGACGCGGCGTTCGCTGAAATATTCGGAGATTTCACGCGGAGTTATGACGAGGCGCTACACACCTATTACGCTCAGGGCGCACCATCGGACTGGCAGAACAACTATGTCAGCCCTTATGCGACATCCCACCCCTGGGAAGATTTCGCCGAAACCTGGGCGCACTATCTGCACATCGTCGATACCATCGAGATGGCCGGAGCCTTCAGCCTGCATGTCGAGCCACGCCTCGACAAGACCGGCGACCTCGAAGCCACCATCGACTTCGATCCTTATAAGCTGCGCAGCTTCCAGAACATCGCGGATAACTGGCTGCCGATGTCTTTTGCGTTGAACAACATCAACCGCTGCATGGGCCAGCCTGACTTCTATCCGTTCATCCTGTCACCGAGCGTGATCGCGAAGCTGGCGTTCCTTCACACGCTGATTAATACAGCGAGCGAAGCGCCGCCGCCGATTCAGCAGCAATCCGCTCCGGCCGAAGCCGCAAACTGATCGATCAACTTGCGTTGCCGGGCGGCTCCGCCCGAAGGCCCGCAATTTTCCAGCCGTTAGCTTCCTTCGCGAGAGAGAAAGCGATCTTGCCCTCGACATCGCGCGGCGGCGTATCGGGCGGAATGCAAACGCCGGTCATTATGTAAGTTGCAGAAACTTTTGCTTCCGTGTCGCTCGGCAAAGCGACATGATCGACGAGCGTCGCCGTGATCACCGCGTTCCGATAGCTCGGTTGCTGCTTTTGCTCGACGTAAAGCGCCATGGCGGCATCGATACCGTGAGATGTCTTGCCGGTCGCGCTGACGATCTCGACATCAGCGGTGAACAGCGTGCGGTAGGCCTCTGTATCCCTGCTATTCCAGACGATACGGCGGCTTTCAAGCATTTCGCGGATCGCAAGCTCCTCGCGACCGATATCCGCCATATTCAATCTTCCACCATCATCGCGAGCGCTGCACGAAAACTGACGCTGGCCTTACCGACAAGGGCCGTGCCGAGTACTTCCGCGGCACCTTCGCCATACGATCCGGAAAAGCCGCAGCTTACGATGCGACCGCCAAACACAAGATTGAGCCCCACCGCCGGCGTGTGTTGATGCGTAATCAATTCACCCTGCCATTTGCCCCGGTCGCAAATGTAAGATCCGGTGTAGTAAAAATAGCTGTCGCCGCCGAGAATCTCGCCATCGCGGAGGACAACGACGCCTGTAGCGCGGCCGCGTACACCATCGCGCATCTCGATGCTAATCGAATAAAGGCCGTTTTTGATCGGCAAAAAAATATTCCGCTGGCCGCTCCGCTGACCGACATCTAACGCAGCCAAGTGCGCACGGTCCAGCGTGAAAGCTGGTCGCAACGGCCTCAGGGTTTGCGCCTACAGCGTCGGTGTTTTCATCACAGAGGAGCGCAGCGATGCCCAAGGTGCGGTTTCGTCAATCTCGATGCGGCCGTCGCGCACCGACAGGCCGAGCTTTTGCCAGATCCCCGGCAAGTCCGGATCCATCGACTGTGGACCCATTTTTTCATAGAGCCGCATCATGACGTCGACACCGGTCGCAGCATCGGCAGTCTTAAGAACTTTTTCGATCGACCACGAACGGACCTCGTGGTTTCCGCCAGCGGCGAGCACGCCTCGCATGGCGTCCTGCAGGCCAAACTTATTGTTGGTGCGCTTGCGGATTTCAAGATCGGCGATCAGGCAGAAAATTGCGCCGCCCCAATAGGTCCGGCCCCAGCTCGACGTATTGTCGAGGCCACCATCGTCGCCGCGCGGCATGCCATTTGGCATCCCGCGCATCAGCGACCACCAGACGTCCGGCGCCGACAAATGTCCGGCCTGCACCCGAGCGATCGGCTCGACGTACACAGCAAGCCCCTCCGAGAGCCAGCTAAAGCGATCGATCAGATCCGGCAGCGCGAGATGCACCATTTCGTGCACCATGACCCAGTCGCGCAGCAAATCGGCTTCGGTCGCATCGCTGCCAAGCTTCATGCGGATCGCACCGCCACGATAGCCCCAGGTCGTGCCGCCTTGAACACCCTTGCCACCAACGGGGACAATGAGGAGTTTCACCTTCTTGATTGGAAAACGTCCGTAATAAACGGTGACAGCTTCCGCGGATCGCTTCACCCAGCCAAGCACAGTCTCCGTTGGCAGATCCACGCGGCCCGGCGCAAACGCAACCTGGACAATGCCACCACCGACTTGCAGTTCAGTCTTCGGCAGGCGCTCGAATGCATCATAGGGCATCCCGACGCCGCCGAGATATTCGGACTGCGCACCGGAATTCGATGACAGCAAACTGACCAGAAGCCCAGCCACCGCCAGCACCGCCACGACAACACGAAGCCTGCGCAAACGCATCATTGGATCGAACTCCTGTTCGCTTGTTGGCCGACGGATGAGGATTGAATATCGGGCGGATCGGCGATGAAACGCCGCGTCTGATCCAGTACGTCTTCGGTCATGGCGGCGAGCAATATCTCGCCCTTGGCTCGCGACGCTTTGGTCGGATCGCCAAAACTTCCCGACGCGCTGTAATTCGGCGACGAGGTATCGGTTCGCGTCAGCGGTCCCGGTGCATTTCCGCATCGCTCGGCAGGACTCGCCTGCGCGCGCGGCATATCGACGACATCGGGCGTGATCGCGAGCATCAACGACGTCTCGAGTTCGTCGGCGTGGCTGCCGTAACGCTGCTCAACCAGTTGTTCGACAGCGGAGCGATAGTGCGGCCCCTGATGCAACCGCAGATGCACAACGTCGGCATCCGTCAACCGCGAAAGGGCGCGCTCGACCGGCGCGATGGTGCTGATGCCGGTATCGATCACAATGAGCGCACGCACACCCGACGCCAGAATGCCTGCTGCGATTTCTCCGATCAGCGCTTCAAAGGTGGACGTCGAAACACTATTGCTGCCGGGATAAGCGACGAAAGCCGGATAGTGGCCGTAGGTCACAGTCGGCCAGATCAAAGCGCCGATCTTTTCAGCTAGCCGGATGGCGAAGTACTCGGCCTGTATCTGGTCGGTGTTCAGCGGCAGATGCAGTCCATGCTCCTTGGACGCCGCGCCGATTGGCATAATCGCAACAGCGCCAGTTTCGATCCGGCGTTCTACCTCGTCCCATGTCATGGCCGCGATCCGGTAATCGGGACGGGACATCGGGTCGGCAAGATTGAGCGGAGGTTGCATCAGCGCCGCCGGCCTCCAGATAGGACTGATCATCGACAGATTGGACTGGACGGCAGAGTGCACTGCAACTCACATTCGTGTTTGCAGATTACAATTTGTTCAGAAACAGCGGCTTATCGAGATTGGAAAGTTGAGATCGGCCAGCCGATCTCAATCACGTGCCAATCGAAATTCCGCTGAGCAATCCCGCCTCGATCCAGCCCCGCAAATAGCCCGCCCCGCGTCCGGCCGCATTGTCAGGATCGTCGTAGGTGGCAAGCATCGAACACAGCACGCCAAAAGGAATACCAGCGACCGCCTCGTCCCACATCATGCCCTCTTCAGCAGTCAGTTCGCGAAACATCGGGGTGGCGTCCTGCCGCCAGGCCAGAATGCGGCTGGGTTCTCCGGACACCTCGGCATCGGGAGGCGCTTCTTCGTTCTTCAGCGCAATCCAGATCGCGGCAGCATTGGTTGTCAGATCGAACCGGCGCGCGGTCGAATGTGGATAAAAGCGAAGATCGTTCCATGAGTCGGGCGGCACGGCAGCAACGTCCTCGATCGCCAGAACGTCGCCATCGGCCGCATCGAAAACGTCGTTCAGCGCCTTTTCCAGATCGGCCAGTTCGAAGATTTCCGGATGCTCGCTGTAAGGCTTGTTGGCACGCAGAAACTCCGGAATCCCTTGGGAGAACCAGCGCAAGTTCGGATGCTGCGATGGCTTTGCCGCCACGTAGGCCTTGCCCATGTCGTCGAACATCTCGTCGCCGAGATACGTGTGCAGAAAAGGATGATCGTTGCTCAGCGCTTCGACGAGGCGCGACGCGTAGGCAAAGCGATAAACGCCGAACAGAACGTCACGCTTTTCCTTCGGGCTATCGAGGATTTTATCCAGCACGGAATCGTCACCGCTGATGATGCAGCGCTGGAACTCGTCCTGCAAACGCTGAAAGTCGTTCATCGCAAACGGTTATCCTAATTGCCGCGCTTCACCGGCTTCCGGCAAAACCTCCGCCGCGATGTCGCGCAGCTTCTGCACTTCGACCAGCAACTCATCGAGCGGCGGAATGTTGTCGTCGCGCTCGATGATGGTCGAGACCGCACCGAAGCGCTTGAGCGCCGCGGCATACAGATCCCAGACGTCGTCGCAGACCGGGTGATCGTGCGTATCGACGATGTGGGTGTCCATGTGGGTGTGCCCCGCCATGTGGAATTGCACAACACGATCGCGTGGAATTCCTTCGAGGAATTTGTACGGATCATAACCGTGATTGAAGGCGCTGACGTAGACGTTGTTGACATCGAACAGCAGCCAGCATCCGGAACGGCGCGACAGCTCGGTAAGAAACTCCCACTCGGTCATGTCGGGATTGGCGAACTGCACATAGGTCGAGACGTTCTCAAGCACGATCTCGCGGCCGAGAAAATCCTGCACCAGCTGCACCCGATCGACGACGTGATCGAGCGACTCATGCGTATAGGGAATCGGCATCAGGTCGTGCAGGTTCTTGCCGTGCACGCCGGTCCAGCACAAATGGTCGGAGACCCATTTCGGCTCGACGCGCTTGGCGAGATCGCGCAACCCGCTGAGATATTCGTAATCCGGCGGGGCGGTGGATGCGATCGACAACGACACGCCGTGCATCACAACCGGATAGCGCTCGCGGATCAGCTCCAGCATCTGCAGCGGCTTGCCGCCGGGGATCATGTAGTTCTCGCTGATCACCTCGAACCAGTCGATCGGCGGATCGCCATCGAGAATATCGTTGTAGTGCTGGGGACGAAGGCCAAGGCCAAATCCGAGGAACGGCGGTTTCGCGCCCGCGCGAATGCGCCCTGCCGTATCCAAAGCAGGCGCAGCGCCACCAGAAGCCGATTTTTCCGCAATCGAAGCCGAGGGTGTCATCAAGTGGCCTCCGAAGCCGTCATTTCCGAACATTCACTTCCGAACATTCACTAGTGGCAGGTACGCGCCAACCGCCATCCAGTTACACCTTGCCTGTTACGCAGTTGCGAGAATGACTTAACTGAAGCTGTCACGCTCATCAGAACATAGTGACTTTGCTGGAATAACAAAGAGTTCTGGCTGCTCTCGCGGCAGATTTCGGGAACTTACCGCAAATGCACTTGCGCAAAGAAAAAGGACCGGCAGCAAGCTGCCGGCCCTTCTTGGGGGTTTAAGGAGATCAGGACTTCTCGAACTTGCCCTTGACCTTGTCGCAATCGGCCTTCGTGACCGACGTAAAGCCCTGGCCCTTGCAGGCGTTCTGGCCCTTGCAGGCGTTCGCGCCGCCCTTGCAGCCGCCCTG
>JAKFUP010000136.1:3391-4993 GCA_021732625.1 Hyphomicrobiales bacterium | reverse complement strand
GAGATCAGGACTTCTCGAACTTGCCCTTGACCTTGTCGCAATCGGCCTTCGTGACCGACGTAAAGCCCTGGCCCTTGCAGGCGTTCTGGCCCTTGCAGGCGTTCGCGCCGCCCTTGCAGCCGCCCTGGCCCTTACAGGCATTGGCGCCAACGCAATGGCCCTTGTCCTGAGCCTGAGCAACCGAGGTCATTGCCGCGCCGGCCATGAACAGGGTGGCAGCTGCAACAGCGAGGGTCGCGCCCGATTTCGAATTCAACTTCATGGTAGTCCTCCAGAGGTTTGTAAATGTAGTCGCCAGACAAGTACGGCCCAACCGGAAATCGTTTCAACAAAACATTTATGCCGAACAATCCCCAGATCAGCGGAATAAAACCGGAAAGCAGGATCGCGCCACACCGTTGACATATCAACGGCAACTTCGAAATCATGTGATTGTTGGTCGTCAAGAAGTCAGCACAGGCAATTCAAATAAAACACTCAACAAAAAACAAAGACCGGCATTGCTGCCGGCCCTTGCTCTTTTCAGACCTGAGAGATCAGGACTTCTCGAACTTGCCCTTGACCTTGTCGCAATCGGCCTTCGTGACCGACGTAAAGCCCTGGCCCTTGCAGGCGTTCTGGCCCTTGCAGGCGTTCGCGCCGCCCTTGCAGCCGCCCTGGCCCTTACAGGCATTGGCGCCAACGCAATGGCCCTTGTCCTGAGCCTGAGCAACCGAGGTCATTGCCGCGCCGGCCATGAACAGGGTGGCAGCTGCAACAGCGAGGGTCGCGCCCGATTTCGAATTCAACTTCATGGTAGTCCTCCAGAGGATGTAGGTTGTCGACAGTGGTTAAACTAAACACCGCGAAACTGGCGATCGTATGTGGGGATACGACCGAAAGGCTCCCGGCTCAGGGACGTCTTGGGCGAAGCTGAATTTCAAAGGCATCAAGTCATTGTGAGAGAACAGGAGCTACTCGAGAACGACTGGCTCAGTTCGCACTGCACAAAACCGATGCCAAGATCATCAATCTCGTCACCCGACATGTAATACGCCCTTTCCGCAGATTGGTTACACCAATACGAAAATAATTCTTTACCGGAGGCCCTTCTTGAAAGCGTCACATTCTTGCAAACCCGCTCACGACAGAACGGTGCTGTGGCCTCCGGATGCACGCGACCAATTTGAGATAAACAATTCGAGAAATCAGCAAGATTGCGGGTTAAATGAACGACGCACGGTACCGCTGCCGCACGTCTTCTTGATCCAAGCGACTGGCATTTTTAGTTTGCGTCGGCGATTTTTGCAGGCGAGAGCCAGTTGCGACGCAACATGAGATCAAGAGACCCGGCGACTGCCACCGAATATCGAACTTACCGTGTCAGTTTGATGATTGGCGTTGAGGTTTCTTCAGCTTCGACATCTGCTCGACCGTCTCCTTCAATTCCTTTTCGCTGAAAGAGGGATAGGAGCAAATGCGGTTGCTGCACGCAAACGCCGCCGCCTTACCAAGGTCAGGATACTCAACATCTGGATTCGGCAACTTGCCTTCGCGCGGGTCGAGCCATTCGAGCCGCTTGTACCGTGCTGGATAAGCTCGGGCGAATGCGTGCAGTTCACG
>JAKFUP010000136.1:0-2772 GCA_021732625.1 Hyphomicrobiales bacterium | reverse complement strand
CGGCCCGCATCATCAAGCGCATAGAACGCGTGGCCATCGACTTCGCGGTTGAGATCGGCATCTTGACTGACATAGAACGCGCCTTCCGGCCCCAGCAGCATCGATATCATGTATCGCTCGATATCCTGCGCGGCCTTCAGATACTTCGGATCGTTCCAGCGCGCGTAGGCCTGACTGTATTGTCGCAGATACTGGCCGTGAAACGACATGATCTTTTCGAAGTGTGCCTTGGTCCACGACCCGCCTTCGGAATACTGATAGACGCCGCCCCACACCGGATCGATCAATGCGATCGCAGCGTCGAGCGTCTGCCGCGCGCGCTTGGTCGCCTGCTGATCGCCCGACTCCGCGCGCAGCATCGCGTAATCCATGCTGTCAGAATCGATGTACTTCTGGTTTTCGCCCCAGCCACCGAGCTTCTCTTCGTAAGAAGCATCATAACCGGCGATAAGTTCGTCACGCTTTTCCTTGGTCAGGAATTTCTGTGCCGCTGGCGCGCCGCTAAAAGTCTGACCAATCGATGGTCCCGGGCTTGGATCGTCAATCACGGCCTGCAGGATCGAGGCCATGCGCTCCGGCTCGATATAGCCACGGAACTTGGCGATCTCATTGCCATCGGGCCCGAAGATGATGGTCGCCGGCCAGCCCCAATCGCCATAGCGGCTGGAGAGGTCGGGGTTGGCGTCCTGATCGGCACGAACCGCAATGTATTTGGAAGCCAGAAGTTCGTTGACCTTCTTGTCCGCGTAGGTGGTTTTTTCCATCACGTGGCACCAGTGGCACCACACGGCTTCGAGATCGAGGATCACGAAGCGTTTCTCTGCCGTCGCCTTAGTGAAGATGTCCTCATGCCATTCGCTCCACTTGGCGTGACTATCGGCGGCCAACGCGGGTGTGACGAACAGCGCAGCCATCGCGATGGCCAGAATGCGGACAAATTTCATTGGTGATCCTTCGGGGATACGAGTCGTTGATTGATATACGCGCCGGGCGGCCGAACGGGCTCAGCGGCACGAACATGTCACGCGAACGTGAGCCTTATAGGTGGGCAGGCGAGCGAAAACGCCGCAGCCGAACAGGATCAAAACGAAAACAGCCGGGACTAACCCGGCTGTTTGCTAACAAATATGAACTGCTTCAAGTCGACTTTGTTCACATCGACCTTGTTCACATCGACTTGGCTTCGCCATCCTGACCAGCTTTCTGAAGCAGCAGATGATCGAGCGACACTTTGCCCGGTCCTGCGATGGCCAGCCAGAAGAACACCGCCATGTAGGTGAATTCCTCCATGCCAAGCAGTCCGTCAATCGAGTTTTCCCCTGCACGCCAGCCTGTCGCCCAATCGCCGAACTTGGCAGCCGAGACCGCGACGATCATGACGAAGGCAAGCTGCGCGCCAAAAATACGAGTAAACAAACCGAGGATGAGTGCGATGCCACCGACACATTCGACGGCAGAAGCAAACGGCGTCATCAGAGCAGGAAACGGAATACCCCACTCGGCGAACCTTTGTGTCATCACTTCAAGATTGTTGAGCTTCTGCCAGCCAGTCCACATAAAGACATAACCAACGACAAGACGCGCAAGAAGCGGGCCCGCCCACGAAAAATGCGCGGCAATACGTGCCGGCAAAGCAATAAGAAGATCGACTAGAGAATTCATGATACCCCCGGTGGAACGTTTAAGCGCGCGGTCACATTATTTCGAGTCTAACAACGGTATTGTTACGCCGATCAGCCGAAATTCGCCAGCGCTGGAAAGGTTTCCAGCAGCCAAATGCTGAGGCTGGTGATCGAACCGGTGATGAAGGCGATGCCAGTCACCACCATCAAGGCGCCCATTGCACGTTCGACGTTATGCAACTGTCGTTTCATGCGATTGAAAGCCGATGAGAAGCGTTCCACGGCGAACGCCGCCATCAGGAATGGGATGCCGAGGCCCGCCGAATAAACCGCAAGAAGCCACGCCCCCTTTGCAACCGTTGCATCCTTGGCTGCAACCGAAAGGATGGCCGCGAGGATCGGACCGATGCATGGGGTCCAGCCAAAAGCAAAGGCCAATCCCATCACATATGAACCTGTGTAACCGGCGGGCTTCGACATCGTCGCACGGCCTTCGCGCATCAAGAATGCAAAGCGCGTGAGGCCCAGGAAGTGCAGGCCCATCAGGATGATAAGCACACCGGCAACGATCGAGAATTCTGCGGAGTAGGCGCGAATGAAGCCTCCGATAAAGCTCGCGCTGGCACCCAGCGCAACGAACACCGTGGAAAATCCGAGCACGAACAGCAATGCGGACAGCATGATCGCGCTCTTGGACGCGGATGACACACCTTCTTCATCGGCGTTGCTGAGTGTCGCGCCCGTCAAATAGATCAGATACGGCGGCACCAGCGGCAGCACGCACGGCGACAGGAAGCTGATGATTCCGGCAAGAAACGCAGCGGGAACCGAGATATCGCTACCCATGGAATTGCCGACCTTCACTGTGGGCCGCAAGATGGGCCGCATTGATATAACAACTAGGGTAATCTACGAGCGCGCGGTCAGGTAGTTTCTATCATTGCGGATGCAATGCAACCGCGCGCTGGCGATCCAAAAGACTTGTCGCTAACAGAATAGACTACAAATCCTCTGCCGATAAGTTTGATTTCGGCCTGAGCGATATATGCGTTAACCTCGGCGCACCATACAAAAGCTGCTCTCGATTCACCCCGTCCGGTTCACTTGAAGTTGAAAACGAGTTTATGTCCCCGTCCCAGCAGCCCCCCTC
>JAKFUP010000067.1 GCA_021732625.1 Hyphomicrobiales bacterium | reverse complement strand
TGGTTTTTTCGGCTTGCTTCGTGCTCTCCCCGGTGGCGATTGATACGCTTGGGTTCGTCTCCGTCGGGACTGAGGGTGTCCATATGCTCCGGTCGGATGCACAGGCTCTCCATCCCTTGATGCCAGCGACGGGCATCGGGACCACACGACTTGGGCCGGCGCGCAAAGGCATTGCGAGTAAGGCGTATCTCCGCCCTGGCCCGCAACGCGCAGCGCCGTCGTCAGCACGTCAGAGCTGCGGGTCCATAGAAACCAAGGCCGCTCCCCGAAAGGAATCCTGCCAATGTCTCCCCAACCGCCTCTCGTCCGCGCCTGACGCTGCCGCGTCCACCGCATCCCGCCCCGCGTCTCGTGACGATCGCGAACCGCCCCTCTCAGTGGGACAGGATGTACGGACTATATTCCTAATGCGGAGTATGTCAAGCGGGAAAATGTAGGGCGATGAAACACACAGCGTCGTCCCTGCGAAAGCAGGGACCCATAACCTCCGTAAAAATGGGATTTGCTGCGAGTGCCGCAGAGAGTATCTGCTGCCGGTCACATCATGTTCGTCACGGCGTATGGGTCCCTGCAGGGACGACGACGGAGACATGAGGGTGGCGGGGACAGACCGCAGAGAGTCGCTAGCGGCTGTAATAGTCCGTTACTTCGACGGCGGTACCGCTTCGATCAGCTTGCCGGTGAACACGATCGGGCCGGTAGCCTGACCGGTCGGCGATCCGCCTTCCGGCTCGATGGTCACCGCGTAGGTCGCCTTGTTGATCGTATCTGTGTCGTAAGATGCCAGCACCGGACGAGAGGTGAAGTCGCCTGCCCCGATCACGCCGAGCGAACGCGGTGTCTGCAGCTTGTCGGAGACCAGCCACAGCTCATAACTCTTGCCGGCTTCCGGCTCGGCACCGACCTTGCGGACCACAAAATTCTTGGTGGCGAGATCGACGGTCAACAGGAACGCGGGCGAGTCCGCCCCCTTTTGCAGCACAGCGACGAATTGCGCGGGCGCTGAAGCTGTCTGTTGCGGGGCCGCAACCTCAACAACTTTCACCTCGGTCTTCGGGCGAAGCTGCTGCGGCAGCAAATCCGGCCGATAGGCCTGCACCGCGACGAAAGCCGCCAGCGACGCCGCGAGCGCGGTCATCACCTGCGACGTGCTGCGCGAGCGGCGCAGGCGGTTTGAGAAATCGAGGATCTCCGCGCTCGCGCGCGCCGCAGGCTGGGCTTCGTCGACCGAAGCAAGTTCAGGCGCGATCGGCACGTCCGGCAACATCAGCGGCAATTGCGGCGCGGACAAGCCAGCAGCCACGCGAATGCGTTCCCACAGATGCGCGGGCGGCTCGATTGAACTGACCATCTGGTTCAGACCACCGAGCTTGCGCTCCCACGCCTCGACCATGTCCCTGAAACCGCTATCGACGGTCATCATGGTCTCGACCTGCGTGCGCTCATCGGCATCCAGCGTGCCAAGCACGTATTCAGCCGCAAGCGCGATATGGTCTTCGCTGTAGTTCATCATCCCAATCCAAGGCACTCGCGGATCTCGATCATACTGCGACGTAACCAGGTCTTCACAGTATTCACCGGAGTGTCGAACTTCACCGCGAGCTGTTCGCGGCTCCAACCGTTGTAGTACGCAAGCAGCACCAGCTTTTGCCGCTCCGGCTCCAGCCGGCCCACGCATTCAAGAATCCGTTTCAGATCCTCGGCCATCTCGCGCCGCGCCAGCGGATCGAGTGTGTCCGACGCCACTTCCATGGCAGCGGGCTCTTCTTCAATCGATACTTCGCCCTTCTTGCGGATCACATCGATGGCGCGATTGCGCGCGATCGACACCATCCACGTAATCGGCGAAGCAAGCCCAGGATTGAACTGCCCGGCGCTGTTCCAGATCTTGACGTAGGCCTCCTGAATGACCTCCTCAGTGAGGTCCTGCCGACGCAATATACGGAGCACCACGCCGAACAGTTTCGCGCGCGTCGCGTCGTAAAGGCGCTTGAAAGCGTCCTCATCGCCCTTGGCAACCGCTGCAATCAGCCAGACCAGCTCAGCCGGCGTCAGCATCCACTCTTCCTCACCCAGAGCACCCAATCATGTCCGGCAGCCCGGGAACCGGTCGGCGCCGAAAAAGTCCCATATTTTATACGTTTAGCACATACGCCGCCCGCAGGACTGCTGCTCGCCTCGAGGAAATCAGTGCACTGCATTCCGAAGATATCCGCCATGCCCCACGATCTTGGACGATTTCGTAACATATCTTGTCCGGAAACGATCCGGTAACCCCCGAAAATCGGAAGCAAAGCCAAAAAAGAAACCCGGGCAACGACTGCCCGGGTATGGAATTTTCTCGAGATGCAGCGACATTCGAAAGTAAGCCGGCTCGCGGTTCGAGCCTCCGATCAGGCCAGCGCGCTACCAAGGCGGGCCCGCATCAAACCGATATTGTCCATTTCGGACTGCTCGCGCGCATTGATTTCAGCGCGCTCGCGGGCCTGATCGCGCTCATCGAGCAATTCGACCTTCTTGAGTTCCTCGAATGCATCGCCAAGCGCGGCCTTGGCATCGTCGAGCTGCCCCCGCAGCTCGTCCGCCGAACGCACCAGATTCTCGCGGCGCTGAATCGCGGCCTTGGCGTAGGTCGGATAGGCGAAGTGGGACGGGTCCTGGATACCGGCCCGATCTTGCTCGGTCTGGATTTCCCGATCCAGATCGGTCGACATGCGCTGGAAGTCAGCGATCATGCCCTCGATCTGGGCGACCCTCCGGCGTTTCTCATCGACCTGAAATTTCTTCAGCCGAATAAGGGTTTCACGTGACTTCATCGACTCATACTCCCCAGAAGTCCCAATACGCACGCGGGACACTGCCGGTCCCCCACCAAGGGTCCCTCCGGCTACTCATTACAGAGTGCGGATGATGGCCTGACAAAGTTAGCGTTCCGTTTCCAAGTTAGCTGGTGGTTGAATCTAACAGGATTTGCTGGAGTTGCCGGTATCCGTCGCCCAAGGGGGTGGCTTCGTCCTTGGCCTGGCGCAGGAAATCCTCCAGCGGTCCATGGAGGCGGATCGACTCGTCGACCTCGGGGCTTGAGCCTTCCCGGTAGGCGCCGAGCCGGATCAGCTCCTCCATATCGGAGTAGGTCGCCATGGTCTTGCGGGCCTGGGTAATGATCGGCAGGAACGCCGGATCGGCCGAACGCGGCATGGTTCGCGACACCGACTTCAAGACATTGATCGCCGGATAGCGACCGCGCTCGGCGATCGAGCGCTCCATCACAATGTGCCCGTCGAGGATGCCGCGCACCGCGTCGGCAATCGGCTCGTTGTGGTCGTCGCCATCGACCAGCACCGTGAAGATGCCGGTAATCGTCCCCTCCCCGAGGCCCGGACCAGCGCGTTCGAGCAGCTTCGGCAACTCGGTGAACACGGTCGGCGTGTAGCCCTTGGCGGTCGGCGGCTCGCCGGCGGACAGGCCGATTTCACGCTGCGCCATGGCAAAGCGCGTCACCGAGTCCATCAGAACCAGCACGTCTTTGTCGTCGTCGCGGAAATACTCGGCGATGGCGAGAGTCAAATAAGCCGCTTGCCGCCGCATCAATGCGGGTTCATCCGATGTGGCGACCACGACAACGGAGCGCGCGAGGCCCTCCTCGCCGAGGTCGTCCTGCAGGAATTCCTGCACCTCGCGGCCGCGTTCGCCGACGAGCCCTATGACAGAGACATCCGCATCGACGTTGCGCGCCAGCATCGACAGCAGCACCGACTTGCCGACGCCGGAGCCGGCGAAGATACCCAAGCGCTGGCCGCGGCAGCAGGTGAGGAACGTATTCAGCGCCCGCACGCCGAGATCGAGCGGCGCACCTACTCTCTTACGGGAGTGCGCCGGCGGCGGCGCGGCGCGAAACGGCATCGGCGACGGGCCTTGGGTGAGCGGCCCCTTGCCGTCGATCGGCTCGCCCATGGCATTGATGACCCGGCCGAGCCACGACGGGGACGGCCGCACCTGAGAGGCCGCATTGGCAATCACCGCACGGCATCCGCGCCGCACGCCCTCAAGTCCGGCGAATGGCATCACGACTGCGTTATTGCCGGTGAAGCCAATCACCTCGCACGGGATGAAGCGGTTGCCGCCGGTCTCGACCACGATCCGCGCGCCGACCGACATGGCGTGAACCGGCCCGGCGATCTCGACCATCAGGCCGCGCACGCCGACCACCCGGCCGTAAATATTGACGCCGTCGATGTCGCTGATCTGCTCGGCAAGCGCTTTCATCAGAGAAACCTTAAGTTTCGGCCGCTGGTGGGGTGGATTTGGCATCCGCTACGCACCTGGCCGCGAACTCTGAAAGCGGAGGCCAAATCCAGCCTCCACCAGAAACTTAATTTGCCAATGGCCCTTTGATTCTCACATTCGCGAAGAAACCCACCGAAAACGCGATGCGAATGTGAGAATCGGGCCGCTGGTGCCCGGCTCTTAACTTCGTGTTTACCCGCATCGTTAATCATTACGTCACGTCTTTGATGACTGCGCGCGCTTTCACTACAGAACGAAGGTGCGAGTCGCGAGAGTCGGTTAGGCCCGGCTCTTAAAGTGGAACTTGAACGGCTACGGTTACGAAAAACTGCTACGACGCAATATCTTAGGACGATTCGACAAAAATTGCACCGATAGAACTTGCGCACACGAATCAGGTTTTGTTAACCATATGCCGTCAGGATCCGAATCAGTTGTTCAAAAGGCGTTTTCCAGTGCCGCTAGTCGCGGCCGACCTGACGCCCGGAGCGGCGACATTGGGGGACTGGCATGCGCGTATTGCTGATTGAAGACGACAGCGCGGTCGCGCAGTCGATCGAGTTGATGCTCAAATCCGAGAGTTTCAACGTCTACACGACGGATCTCGGCGAAGAGGGTGTCGATCTCGGCAAACTCTACGATTACGACATCATCCTTCTTGATCTCAATCTTCCGGACATGTCCGGATACGACGTGCTCAAGCAATTGCGCGTCTCCAAGATCAAGACACCGATTTTGATCCTCTCCGGCCTCGCCGGCATCGAGGACAAGGTCAAAGGTCTCGGCGTTGGCGCCGACGACTACATGACCAAGCCTTTCCACAAGGACGAGCTGGTCGCGCGCATCCACGCCATCGTGCGCCGCTCCAAGGGTCACGCCCAGTCGGTCATCCAGACCGGCGACCTCGTGGTCAACCTCGATACCAAGACGGTGGAAGTCGGCGGACAGCGTGTCCACCTCACCGGCAAGGAATACCAGATGCTGGAGCTGCTATCGCTCCGCAAGGGCACCACCCTCACCAAGGAGATGTTCCTTAATCATCTCTATGGCGGCATGGACGAGCCCGAACTCAAGATCATCGACGTGTTCATCTGCAAGCTGCGCAAGAAGCTCGCCAACGCATCGGATGGCCGCAACTTCATCGAAACGGTGTGGGGCCGTGGGTATGTGCTGCGCGAACCCGTCGAAGACGATATCCGCATTCCTGCGTAACTCTTCCTTCTACTTGGTTCCTCCCGAGACTTAACCCCGCCGCAAATGGCGGGGTTTTTGTTTTTGCATTCGCGCGCAGTGCCCCCGCGCCAACATGCCTGCAACCAGCGCCTGTCGCGACAATCCGCTTGGCTGTCGCGATGTTCAGGGCGACTTGTCGTGGATTTCACGACAGCTTCCAGTAGTATTATTCATTAAATGAAAACAATGCCTTAGAAGCATTGCCGGACACCCCGTTAACCAGAACTTTTCAGAAGCTGTTCGCTTCCAGCGCCGAATGATCACCCCGTTCAGTTCGCGGCCTGAGGGAGGCCGCCCGAAAAACAAGGGGTGTGCGATGTCTTCCGTTATTCTGTCGAGCTCGATCCGATCGAGCCTTTATTCGCTGCAGCAGACCAACGATCTGCTGACCACGACGCAAAACCGTCTTGCCACTGGCAAGAAGGTCAATTCCGCAAACGACAATGCATCGGTGTTCTTCGCCGCCAGCGCGCTAAGCGATCGCGCCACCGACCTCAATCGCGTGTTCGATGGCGTTGTCGCAGCGGGCAAGATTCTGTCGTCGTCCAACGAAAGCCTGTCCTCGATCCGCAATCTCGTACAATCCGCGCAGGCGACTGCCAACTCCGCTTTGGCGAGCGCAAGTACGACAGCAAAGCGCACGGGAACCGTCTCTGGTCTGACTGGTGCGAGTTCGTTCGCGGTTGTTTCGGCGCGGACGATCACCGTCAACGATGGCGTGACAACGGCAACGATCACATCTGCCGGCGCAGTGACGACTCAGCAGATTATCGACGGCGTCAACAACACGGCAAACCTGAGAGTGAAGGCATCGCTGACCGCCGACGGCAAGATTCAACTTGAGGCGACCAGCACCAACAGCATCGTGCTGGGCGGTACGGCGACCGCACCGGAACTGACCCAGTTCGGCCTGTCCGCGGGCACAACGGTCGCGGGCACTTTGAATACGAGCCGCTCCGCGTTCGCTACGCAGTTCGATTCCATCCGGTCGCAAGTCGACCAGCTTGCCCGGGACGCAACCTTCAACGGGGTCAACCTGCTGAACGGCGGCAGCCTGACCGTACTGTTCAACGAAACCTCGACATCGTCGCTTGCGGTATCGGGCGTCACCAATACGGCAGCCGGACTTGGCATCGCGGCATCGGCCAATACGTTCCAGACCGACAAGGACATCAACGATGCCCTGACCGCGTTGACCAACAGCCTCAATACGCTGCGTTCGCAGGCCAGCCTGTTCTCAACCAACAATGACATCATCAGCACGCGGCGGGACTTCACCAAGGGGCTGGTCGCGGCGCTCAATGCAGCCTCGGACAGCCTGGTCGCCGCCGATAGCAACGAGGAAGGCGCAAACCTGCTCGCGCTGCAGACCCGGCAGCAGCTTTCGTCAACTGCTCTCAGCCTTGCATCTCAGGCCGATCAATCGGTCCTGCGGCTGTTCAGATAAACCGGCGCAGACCGGGCGGCGCAAGTCGCCCGGTCCCGTTAAGAATTCTCTAACCTTACCGGAAGGTGCGGAAATGCTGATGAGATTTCGGGCATCATATTAAGCAACGCTTTGGTATAAAAAATCCACGTATCGGGTCAGGTGTCCGGCCGAGGTTGAGTTCAATGTCGATAACTCGCGTAGTCATTGCCGACGATCATCCAATTATATTGACTGGGCTCAGCTTGCTGATCAAGGCCGATGCCAGCCTTGAGCTTGTTGGCCAAGCCGTCTCCGGCCCGGAGGCAGTCCATGTGATCAGGGACTGCAGACCCGATATCGCGATCGTTGACCTTTCGCTCCCCGAAATCGACGGCATTCAGGTCATTCGCGAGTTGTCTGCCGAATGCCGAGGGACCGGGTTCATCGCACTGACGCAGCACGAGGATCGCGCCTATTTCAACCAGACTATCGACGCCGGTGCGCGGGGCTATGTGCTGAAACGCTCGACCGCCATCCACTTGGCCAGCGCCATTCGCGGCGTGAACGTCGGAGGCCTTTACGTCGATCCGGCGATGGCCGCTTATCTCTTCAAACCCTCCAACCGGCCTTGCCGGCAATTGGACGCCGGCATGCATTCTCTCACCGATCGCGAAAGCGAGGTTTTGAAGCTCGTTGCCAGCGGCCTGACATCGAAGCAAATCGCAAGCCGTCTGGATATCAGTTCGAGTTCTGTCGAGACCTACAAGATGAGAGCATCGCAAAAGGTCAGCGTCCGTTCGCGCGCGGAAATTGTCCGCTATGCCTCGGCGCAAGGCTGGCTTGCTGCCATCTAGTGGAGTGGCTTTGACATTCGCATTCCACCTCACCGCAAGCTCGCGATGCGAATGTCAAAGCCAAAACTCCACTACAACGACGAATTTGCTAGTGGTCCTTTGATTCCAACATTCGCAAAAGAGCCAGCTGCAACGGGATGCGAATGTTGGAATCGGACCACTAGGTACCGCCGGTTGCCATCGTCCGCGCATCGGCAAACCCGGCACCGCTCAAGCGTGACGCAATCTCGTCGAGCGCCGCTGCGCACTCCTGCTGGCACTTTGTCGTCAGTTCGTCGAACGCAGTTTCAACATCGCCGACACTCAAAACGCGACAGGCTTCGGCCAGACGATCAAAGCCCAGCAGCCCAGCCGACCCGCCGAAACTGTGCGCGTCCCGTTCTATCGCCAATCGCTCCACGTCGAGCGAGCAGAGGTGCTGAAACTGGCGAGCCTCGACCGCAAATAGCCTGATGAGGTTCGCCGTGGACTCTACGCCAAGTGCTATTGAGATCTGTTCGAGCGTCGCATGATTCAATACCGCTAGCGGGGCCGGCCCCTCGCGAACCGCAACGGCAGCATCTCCACCATCCCCGCGAGTTGCACGATGCTGACCGATAAGGCGATCGAGCGTCTCGAACAAAAGTGGCCAGTTCACTGGCTTGGCAAGATAGGCACTCATCCCCGCCTGCACGCAACGCTCCGCCTCGCCGGATATCACATTGGCTGTCAGGGCGACGATAGGTGGCAACAAGGCTTGCGCGCCGCTCCGGATCGCTTTTGTCGCCTGATATCCGCTCATATCCGGCATCTGGACGTCCATCAGAATGGCATCGAACTCTAAACGAACCGCCGCGCGGATTGCCTCAGCTCCGTCGGCGACTGCCGTGACAGCATGGCCGCGCTGCTCCAACATGGCCTTGATGATCTGACGGTTGAGATCATTGTCCTCAGCCAGAAGAATCCGGTAGGCTTCGCCCTGAACCGTCATATTCTCGCATGCATCGTCGGGCTCCGCGCAAGCGGGCAAGACAACCGTGACGGCAAAGGTCGATCCTCTGCCCGGCACACTTTGTGCCACGATTTGACCGCCCATGAGCGCAGCCAACTTCTGCGAGATCGCAAGCCCGAGGCCCGACCCGCCGAAACGGCGCGTCGTGGAATTGTCCGCTTGCGAGAAACGCTCGAATATCGGGCCGATTCTGTCCGGCTCGATTCCCATGCCGGTATCGGTCACGTAGATTCGCAGCGTCCCTGCCGGCGTATCGGGTGCCTCGACACTCAATTTGACCGACCCGGTATCGGTGAACTTCACCGCGTTCGACATCAGGTTCAGAATGATCTGACGCAATCGCAATGCGTCGCCGCTGACCCAGCGCGGAAGTCCCGCACGCGTTTCCAGCGTCAAGTCCAGATTTTTGCGCCTCGCCGCAGACTCCACAATCTCCATGCAAGAGTTCAGCAGCGGCTCGAGTTCGAACGGCTGGACATCTAGCTCAAGTTGCCTTGCTTCGATCTTGGAGAAATCAAGAACGTCGCTAATCACGCTCAACAATCCCCGGCCGGCGCTGTGCTGCATCTCGATGAAGCGGCGCTGCCGCTCCGGTATATCCGGTTCCTTCAGAAGCATCTCCGACGCGCCGATGATGGCCGTCAGCGGTGTCCGAAGTTCGTGACTCATGTTGGCAAGGAATTCCGATTTCGCCGCCGCGGCGGCCTCGGCGCGTTCCTTCGCGCGGCGCAATTCTTCTTCGGTGGCGCGTCTCTGGGTTATGTCGGTGTAAGTGCGGACCAGACCGCCGTCGTCGGTCGGCACGGTTCTGATTTCCAGCACGGTACCGTCCGGGCGCTTGCGCTCGTAGATCGTCGGTTCGCGTAGTTCACTTCCTGCGCGGATCGACTCGAACTGCTCGTCGCTGATGAACTCCCCGTTCCGCCGCTGATACTCGAGAATGTCATTCTTGTGCGGATGCGCCTTTGCGAATTGTTCGGGCAATCCGAGAATCCCGATGACACGCGCATTCATGATCGAGACCCGCCCGTTGCGATCAAGCGCAATCAATCCCTGATCCATGTTATCGAGCGTCGCACGCAGAAACCCGCCGAGTTCCTGCATCGGCCGAATGAAAATCCTGTCGCCTATGAACCACACGATCAAAGCGCCGAACACCACCACCCCGCCGAACACGAGCGCCGCAATCACGATATATTTGTCGATCCGACCAAGCGCGGCGGAACGATCGAACCCCACCACAACATGCGCCTGGGCGCCCGACAGATGGAACACGCCGAACAGGCGCTCCTGACCGTCCGGATCGATACCGGCAAACAAGGACTCATGCGGCTGAAAGATATCCTGCTTCAGCCTCGAAGCGATACGCGCATAACCGGGAATAAGCGGGCGCGGATGGCGGGACAGCACGATTCCCTCATTGTCGACCAGCATCATCAGCGCATCGGGACGCTGATTGGTTGCTTCCGCCAGCCGGTCGAACCAGGCGAGGCTGAGACCGGTCGCGACGGTCTGTTCTTCACCGGTGATTTCGTTTCTGAAAGAAAAGATCGCGAAAGACGACGGCATCCCGCTGACCTGGCTCACCACAAAATCGCTGACGCTGAAAGGCCCGGCAGCTTTCGCTGTCTTGAACCACTCACGAACCGACAGATCGAAGCCGATGGCGGCCGGGTTTGTCGAGCACGTGACACGGCCGGATTTGTCGGCCAGAAAGAAGGTGCGCGCCCAAGAGTGCGACGGCACGATTCCGGACAGGAAACGCGCGCAGGCCTCCGGCGAGGCATCCGTGACTTGGGGTACCCGGGACAACAGCGACAGGACGCTGTGAATATCGTCAACCGTGTCCTGGTAGCGCGCAGCGGCGGCCTTGGCGAGGTCATAGGCTTGCTGCTGGGTCAGCAGTGTGCGTCCGGTCTTGACTTGCCACAGTTCAAGCGCCTGAAACACCGCAAGCGGTCCGACAAGAATCAGGATGATGGCTATCAGCCTGATGCGCAGACTGGTCGAGGTTTTTTGGAGCGATCTGCGCATGATGCGGCGAAGCCAACAGAGCAGGCAAGCCACCGGTCTGGTGCGCTCACGACAGCCAACGGGTAGCCGATTCGCGCGTAAAATGCTTGCGCGGAGCCCAAATTGTCAACGCGCAGAACACCCCTGCGCTCACATTGGCCCTCGCGCGGTTGATTCCAGCGGAATCCCATAGTCTTATCCGGCCGCTGCGCCGATGCGTGGCGTCACGGCCACCGCGTCTGGAATTTCATCTTGGACGATTTTTATCTTGGGACAAACTTCTCTTGGACAATGACATCACGGACGATTCTCGCGCGCGGTCGAACGTCAAGCGCCTCGCCATCGCACAGGCTCTGACGGGCGCGAACGCGGCTGTGATCTTTGCCACTGGCTCGATCGTCGGCTCCACGCTGGCGCCGAGCGTGTCATTGGCAACTTTGCCGCTCTCGATCTATGTGCTGGGCCTCGCCGCCGGCACGCTGCCGACCGGTGCGATCTCACGCCGCTATGGCCGCCGCGTTGCCTTCATCGCCGGAACTGCAAGCGGCACGCTCTGCGGCCTGCTCGCCGCGGTCGCGATCCTGTATGCCTCGTTCGCGCTGTTCTGCGTGGCGACGTTTCTCGGCGGTCTCTATGGCGCAGTCTCGCAATCCTACCGCTTCGCGGCGGCCGACGGCGCGAGCGCAGTCTATCGCCCGAAAGCCGTGTCGTGGGTGATGGCCGGTGGTGTGTTTGCCGGTGTGCTCGGTCCGCAGCTCGTGCAATGGACGATGGATATCTGGCCGCCTTATCTTTTTGCCTTCAGCTTTGCGATGCAGGCGATCGTCGCGCTGATCGCGATGGCTGTGCTCTCAAGCGTCGATGCGCCCCGCCCCGCGCCCGCCGATTTCGCCGGCGGCCGGCCGCTGTTCGAGGTCGCACGGCAGCCGCGCTTCATCGCAGCCGCGATCTGCGGTGCAGTCTCCTATTCGATGATGAACCTCATCATGACGTCGGCGCCGCTGGCGATGAAACTGTGCGGATTGTCGCTGAGCGATTCAAATTTCGGCATCCAGTGGCACATCGTTGCGATGTACGGGCCGAGCTTCTTTACCGGCTCACTGATCGCGCGCTTCGGCGCACCGGCCATCGTCACTGTCGGATTGATCCTCGAAGCCGTCGCTGCCGGGATCGGCCTGTCCGGTATCACGACGTATCATTTCTGGACCTCGCTGATCGTCATCGGGGTCGGCTGGAATTTCGGCTTCATCGGCGCGTCCGCGCTGGTGCTCGAAACCCATCGGCCGTCCGAGCGCAACAAAGTGCAGGCGCTGAACGATTTCTTCGTGTTCGGCGTGATGGCGATCGGCTCGTTCTCGTCCGGCCAGTTGCTCGCGAGCTACGGATGGTCGTCGGTCAATGCGGTGGTGTTTCCGCCGGTCGTGCTCGCGATCGCTATCCTCCTGATCGCAGCGCTCGCGCGGCGGCGGCAGGCAGCTGCTGCAGTTGCGGGATCAGCAAGCATGAGCGCGAACGAGCCGATCTCGGGTTAGCGCCCGCGACCGGTTCACCTACTCACTTGGCTCATCCGGCCAGATCGCTTTTCGATATCGCAAAACGCAAATTGTAATGAGCCGCGATATGGCCTGGTTGCGCGCCAGCGTCGCCAAGCGATGCCGCATCGAGGCGGCTTGCCGCCACGTTCGCAAGCGCCGCCGCATCGTAGCCGGACACGAGCACGATCCAGTCTGCAACGCCGTCGCCGCCGCGGATCTGCTGCTCCCTCGTCATGGCCGCCGCCGGAGTTTCGGTCTGCAGCAAATGCGCGCCCGTTCCGCCCGGACGCTGGGGGATGTCCGACAGCGTTGCCCGCAAGTATGCAAGCAGGTGCTCCGCCTTGTCCGCTACGGGCGACAGGCGAAGCGTCATCATCCCATTGGCGATGCCGCCGCCGTAGCTTTCCAGTACGCGGCACTGGCTGCGCACCATGTTGCGATGGTGCGGCATCATCTTCGTCGACCACGGCGTCGGGCTGTTGAGCCGCGCCAGATAATGCGGCGACGTCAGCGTCTCCCAGGCATCGAGCTCGTACATCACGAAGAAGGCTTCGCTGCCTGCCGCCGAGGCCCATCGCGATCCGCGCAGAAAACCTGGAATGCCCATCCGCTCAGGGAAATACTCGTGAGAGTGCCAGTCCTCGAATTCAGTGCGCATGGCGGACGCCATATCCCACCACATCGCCACGGCGGCGCGACCGAGAAGAGGCATCCGCTGTCCTTTGCTTTCCCCACCACGCTTATCAAACGGCGCTTCTAAAGACGCTTTTCTTAAGGTTTGGGAATCAGGTGTAGCATTTTCCCGGCACCGGCGACGAGACAGATGGCCGGAGCCTGAAGGAGGACAACATCATGAAACGGCTGATGATCCTGAACGGACCCAATCTCAACCTGCTCGGCGTGAGGGAGCCGCATATCTACGGCACCACGACGCTGGAGCAGATCAAGCAGAGCTGCGAGGCATGCGCCGCCGAACTATCGCTCGCGATGTCCTTCCACCAATCGAACCACGAGGGCGTGCTGGTGGATCTGATCCAGTCGGCACGACAGAGCGCGGACGCCATCATCATCAATCCGGCGGGTTACTCGTTCACGTCGATCGCAATCCTCGATGCCATCAAGGCGTTCGAGGGGCCGACGATCGAGATTCACATCTCGAACATCCATGCGCGCGATGAGTATCACCGGCACTCGAAGATTTCGTCGGTTGCGAGAGCCGTGATCTGCGGGCTGGGGCCTTACGGGTATATCGCCGCGATCAACGCCGCCGCGCAGATGTGACGCGCGCCGGGTTCCATTTTGTTGCTGAAATGCATCACTTCAACTGAAAGCGCTCCGAGCCCGGATCGGGAGCGGACCCTTTGCGCTCCCGCGCGTTGTGAGTAGGTCAAACGAACAGGGGAACCCTATGAAGAAGATATTGCTCGCCACCGCCGCGCTGATCGTCATCACAACGACAGCATCCGCCGCAGACCTGCGTCCCCGGACCTATACCAAGGCTCCGCCTCCGCCGCCCGCTCCGATCTACAACTGGACTGGATTCTACATCGGCGGTCACATCGGCGGCGCGTTCAACACCGGCAACAATCCATTCTTCGGCAACAGCGACGGCCAGTTCATCGGCGGCGGCCAGATTGGCGCCGATTATCAGTTCGCTCCGAACTGGGTGGCGGGCATCGAAGCCAACTATAGCTTCCTGACCGGCAACAGCACTCTCAACCGCGGCCTCGGTTCGGTCACAGGCCGTCTCGGCTACGCTTTTGGACCGGCACTTGTCTACGCGAAGGGCGGCTATGCCTGGAGCGACACGCGTAACAACTTTGGCTTCGGTCAGGCCAACCGCGATGGCTATACCGTCGGCGCCGGCATCGAATACCTGTTCGCACAAAACTGGTCGGCCAAAGTCGAATATCAGTACTACGACTACGGTCGCGTCAACTTCATCACTCTGCCGCCGCTTCCGGTGGCCGCCGGCTCGTTCCGCAACGACGAGCACACCGTAAAGGTTGGCCTCAACTATCGCTTTAATTTTGGACCCGGTTCGACGTTCTAAGAAAAGATGCCGCTAAGACCCGGCTGAAGCGCGACGGACCCAACCGCTTCACAGCTCGTGTGCCGATCAACAAGACCCGCCGATGGCGGGTCTTGTTGCGGGATCATGCCGCTCAGGGCCGGTCGGACATTTCCTGGCTGCGCGGGAGGCGGCGGCGGCGGCGAAACAGCCACCAGACTCCCAGAAGATCTGGAATGCCAACCAGCGCGCGATCGATCACCCCATATTTCGACACTCCGTGACGACGCGGCCTGTCGAGCACATCGAGGTGCCTGACTTCCAATCCCTCACGCATCACCAGCGCGGGCAGGAATCGATGCATCGTGTCGAAATAGGGCAGCCGCAGAAACACGTCCCGCGGAAACGCCTTCAGTCCGCAGGCCGTGTCGCGGGTGTGATCGCCGAGCAAGGATGAGCGCAGGCCGTTGGCCAGTTTCGACCCCCATTGCTTCATCGGGGAATGGGCATGTTTGACGCGCTGCCCCGCCGCAACGCCGACCGCCGGATCGGCGACCAGCGCCAGCAGCGGTGCAAGATAGCGCGGATCGTTCTGTCCGTCGGCGTCGAGCGTCGCAATCAGCCGCGCACGCGCATGCTGCACGCCGGTCAGGATCGCCGCGCTCTTGCCGCAACTCTTGTCATGTCCGACGAGACGCAGCCATGGGCGGTCCCGCATCAGACCACAAACAATCTCGCCTGTGGCGTCGCTGCTGCCGTCATCGATGACGATGACCTCATACGTACCGGCCGGCATAACGCCCGCGATCTCGGAAATGACGTCGGTGAGATTCTCGGCTTCGTCCTTGGCCGGCAGGACGATCGAATACTCTGGAACATCGTTCATCGGACTCTCGCGCATTCCGTGTTCTTACCGTGCGGGAACGTAAATTCCTATGTCCTGCTGGCTCACCCTGCCGATCTTGATTCCGGTGACCCGCTCACGCAGCTCCGCTTTCTGATTGATTTGAGCCAGCCTCGCCATGAAATCCTGCTCATTCGGCTTTTCCACCAGCACAACGCGGCAACCGCCGCCTGCAATAAAGTCCGCAGCTTCATTGGCAAACACAAGCTTGGTCTTTGTACCCGCGAGAAAAACGAGACTCGGCTCGTGGTATCCGGCCGAAGCCACAGCGGGATCGCGGCACGATGCATTTCGCTCGATCGCGGCCGCAAGCCTTGGACTGAGCCAGAGATTGTTCAACTGCGGAATAATCATGCCAAACGTCGAGATCTGCATCAGCATCGCGCCGCCCGCCATGCCGAGCGCCAGCCCGCTCGCCGAGCCATCCCGTGCATATCTGACGGCGGCGACAAACAGGGCAATGCCAGCCAGATAAAGCGCGACAGCGCCCGCCGAAACCGTGCCTTCGATCCAGACCATCAGTCCCACACCGGCAATTGCATAGACAACACAGCCCGCCACCATCATCATCTGCAAAACGCGGCCCGGCAGTTTGCCCGCCAGCAAAGCGCGCGCGGTCAGGATGGCAATTGCGGGGTACAGCGGCAGCACATAGTGCGGCAGCTTGGTCACCACGAGTTCGAAAACAATCCAGGTCGGAACGATCCACCCAAGACAGAAGCGAACAACGGGCTCCTGCCTGTTGCGCCAGACCCAAGGAGCCGCGATCAGCGCGAGGCTAGCCGCCGGCCAGAAGGTGAACCAGAACAGCAGAAGATAGAAACCAGGCGGTGCGCCGTGACCCTGCTGACCGGCCGCCACTTTACCGAGAAAGCTTTTGCCGATTGCGATGACCCAGAAATTGGACTCGCTGACCACAGTGATTGCGATCAGCCAGGGCGCGACCAGCGCCACAAGTAAACACACGCCATAGGCCGGGCGAAGCGCGCGCAGCCATCTGACTGAACGATCCGCAATACTGAGGGCAACAACCGGACTGCCGACAATCAGCGCAATCAGCGGACCCTTCACCATGATGCCAGCAGCGAGCGCAACCCAGAACAGCATCGCGGCGGTCAGACTGATCGCAACGCCGACGTAAGCCCGGGCCAGGACGCCAATCGCGCCAAGCGAAGCGGCCAGCAGAATTGCGTCGGTTTTGGCGAGCCTCGCTTCGAATCCGAGCAGGGTCGAACTGGCCATGAACAACGCCGCGATCAGCGCGCCGATCGGCCCAACCAGCGGAATGGCAACCCAGTAGGTCAGCCCCACGGCAAGGGTCGCAGCGATCAGCGACGGCAGCCGATGCACCCAGATCGGGGCATCGGGGGCCGTACCGGTCAATTTGGCAGCAGTAACTTGCAGCCAATAGGCACCCGCCGGCTGAAGATATCGGGGCTGGTCCTGATAGCGGATGTCGATATAGTTCCCGGTCTCCATCATCTGCTTGGCCGCTTGGGCGTAACGCGGCTCGTCACGATCGATGGGAGGGATTCGTGACAGTCCCGGTAGAAATGTCAGAAGCGAGACCAGGATCAGAAACGCGAGCGAGTTGACATGTGACCGCGAGACGACGCTCAGTGTTCTTCCTATCGCATTCCCGGATTCGAAAGGCTGAAAGCTGGCAGGCGGGACATCGATGGACTGGATTTTTTCGCTCTGCATCTCTTGGTCTCGGTTTGGTGCAAATTACAGAACATTTCTATGGACGGGCAACCGCGGCCATCCTGTCAAGACGAGTACCGGTTAGGCTGATACGGCGATAAATTGCAAGGCAAAGGGGTACAAAACATGACACATCTGAAGATGGCCACAGCCGCAGGTTTGCTCGGGACCGCCTGTGGCGTTGCAATCGCGTTTTCCGCGCTCGCAGGCGCCGACAAGGTTACCTATCCCGAAGGCTTCGACACCAAGGACAAGGGCGCGATGTACTCGATCGTCGATCGCCACGACAACAAGCAGTATCGCGAGCTTTGGGCCTCGCCGGCGAACGTCGTCGATCTCGCGCGCGAGGGCAAACCGATCCCGAGCGGCACGGTGCTGACGCTGGTGCAGTACAAAGCGCAGCTCGATGCAGACGGAAAACCGGTCAAGGACGCGAAAGGCCGCTTCGTGAAGGGCGATCTGGTCGCCTACACCGTGATGGAAAAGCGCGACGGCTGGGGCACCGAATATCCCAACGAGCTGCGCAACGGCGAATGGGAATATCAGGCGTTCGGCCCTGACAAGAAAATCAACGACAAGGCCAACATCAAGGGCTGCTTCGAGTGCCACAAGCCGCACGCGGGGCAGGACTTCGTGATCTCGCTGGCGAGCCTCAAGGGCACCAAGCCGGGTGAAGAAGCGCAGCCAAAGGCAGGACCGGGAATCGTCAGCGTCGCCGATTTCAAATTCGGACCTGAGACGGTCGTGGTCGCGCCGGGTCAGCAGATCACCTGGTACAACAGCGACGGATCGCCGCATCAGGTGACGATCACCGGAGCAAAGGGCCAGCGCACCCCGATCATGCAGAAGGGCCAGACCACCAAGCTGACGCTCGCAGATGCCGGTATCTACGACTACATCTGCGGCCTGCACCCGGCGATGAAGGGCAAGATCGAAGTGAAGTCCTGAATTCAATCAGTCGACAGCGATAAACGAAAGCCCGCCGTCATGGCGGGCTTTTTGTTTGAGCGGGATCGTTCGCCGAGACTTTACAGCGCCCCGGTAAAATGAAGAACCACGCCTGCCGCCGAGCACGCCGCCAGTGTCTGCAGGACCCCCACATTGAAGCGGAAGATCGCGAGCGCCGCGGCGAGCGAGAGAGCGACCGCCCACGGATCGGCGCTCGCCAGCACCGGCGCATCGAACGACAGGCCGAAGCCGCGCACCGGCGATGTCTGGCGGAACAGCGTATGGATGGCGAACCAGATCGCGAGGTTGAGGATAACGCCGACCACCGCCGCCGTAATCGCCGATAGAGCGCCTGCCAAAGCCTTGTTGCCGCGCATCGACTCGATGAACGGCGCACCAAGGAAAATCCAGAGAAAGCACGGCGTGAATGTCACCCAAGTGGCTAGCAATCCGCCAAGCGTGCCGGCCAGCATCGGCGGCAGCGATCCCGGATCGCGGAACGCAGCCATGAAGCCGACGAACTGCAGCACCATGATCAGCGGGCCCGGCGTCGTCTCCGCCATGCCCAAACCGTCGAGCATCTCACGCGGCTGGACCCAGTGATATTGCTCGACCGCCTGCTGCGCGACATAGGCCAGCACAGCGTATGCGCCGCCGAACGTCACCATCGCCATTTTGCTGAAGAACGTGGCGATCTCGGTGAAGACATTGCCTTGCCCGGCTATCAGCAGAAGCAGCGCGACCGGCACCAGCCATAACACGAGCCAGACCGCAGACACGCGCAGCGCCCGCGCGATACCCGGACGCGCGTGTTCGGGCAGTTCATCGCCGAGCAGGCTGTCGATGACGGCGGTGGATTTAGAGGGACCATGACCGCCGCCACCGGCAAACGCGGCGCTGCCTGCCCGCGCACCGAAGTATCCGATCAGACCCGCCAGCAGGATGATGACCGGGAACGGCACATCGAGGAAAAAGATTGCGACGAACGCCGCCACTGCCATCGCGCGCAAGACATCGTTGCCGAGTGCGCGCTTGCCGACCCGCACCACCGCCTGAATCACGATCGCCAGCACCGCGGCTTTCAGCCCGAAGAACAGCGCGGCGACGATGCCGACATTGCCGAATCCGGCGTAGATGTAACTCAACGCCATGATGGCAACCGCGCCAGGCAGGATGAACAGGCCTCCGGCCATGATGCCGCCGCGGGTGCGATGCATCAGCCAGCCGATGTAGGTCGCAAGCTGCTGCGCCTCCGGCCCCGGCAGCAACATGCAGTAGTTCAGCGCATGGAGAAACCGCGAGTCGGAGATCCAGCGTTTCTCATCGACCAGGATGCGATGCATGACCGCGATCTGTCCCGCAGGCCCGCCGAACGAGAGCATCGCGATGCGCAGCCAGACCCGAAACGCTTCGCCGAAGCTCACGCCGTGGCTCAGCGGCGGGGCTGCGACATTCCGATTTGCAGGAACGTCGGTCATGCGGACACCTTCGCCCTATGACTTGGCCAGTTGTGGGTTTCGCCGGTGGCGTCGCGGCACCATCGATAGAATGCATCGTAGAGCAACAGCCCTGCCTCCAGTTGTTCAAGGTCGTCATCGTACATCCGCGACAGGCCGAGGGAAGCTGCGAGCAGCCCCGGCGCCTCCGGCGACAGGCCGAGCTGCCCGGTGTCGGCAGCACGCACCATTGTTGCGAGCCGCAGCAACGGCGGCGACGCAAGAGCGAATTCATCGATCATCACGTCGAAGGTACAAAGTTCGCCGCGATGGCTCCAGAACGTATTGTCGATGTCGAACGGCGCGGCA
>JAKFUP010000021.1 GCA_021732625.1 Hyphomicrobiales bacterium | reverse complement strand
GGCACGCGCCGCACGCCAGACCTCTTCCACCAGCGTCAGCGCAGCGCGGCCGTCGCCATCGGCCATGCGTACCAGCACGGCACGGGCTTCGTCATCGAGCGGCAGCTTGCGGCTTTGTACCTGTTCGGCCCGCGCAAACAGTTTTTCGATCGCCGCGCTGTCGAGCGACTGAAACACCAGCACCCGCGCACGCGACAGCAACGCGGCGTTCAGCTCGAACGACGGATTCTCCGTGGTCGCGCCGACCAGCACCACGGTGCCGTCTTCCATCACCGGCAAAAACGAGTCCTGCTGCGCGCGATTGAAGCGATGCACCTCGTCGACGAACAGCAACGTGCCCTTGCCCATTTCGCGGCGGGCACGCGCGGCATCGAACACTTTCTTGAGATCCGCAACGCCGGAAAACACCGCCGAGATTTGCTCGAAATGCAACTCGGTGGCGTCGGCCAAGAGCCGCGCGACGGTGGTCTTTCCGGTGCCGGGCGGGCCCCAGAAGATCAGCGATCCGAGCGTGCGCGTCTCGAGCATGCGCGTCAGCGCACCGTCAGGGCCAAGGATGTGGTCTTGTCCCACCACATCGGCGAGCTTCGCCGGGCGCAACGCTTCCGGCAGCGGACGCGGCGCATCCTGCTACAGCCCCGCGGCGGCGAAGAGATTGGATGGTTGCTGGGAGCGTTGTGCCATCGTTACCAATTGTGATCGTCATGGCCGGGCTTGTCCCGGCCATCCACGCCTTCCAAAATTCAAATACCCAAAGACGTGGATGCCCGGCACAAGGCCGGGCATGACGGCTTCGGTAGATATTGCCCGTCGCGCCCCTCACCCGGATCGCCTTAGCGCGTCGAAGACGCGCGTAAACGCGCTTCTGGCGATCCGACCTCTCCCCGCTTTCGGGGAGAGGTGAAGATTGCATCAGCCGCCGAACGTCACCGACAACTGCTGGCCACCGCGCACCACCGTGATGCGCCACAGCCGCGACGGCTCCTTGGCAATGCGATCCAGATCCGAGGTTTTCGCGATCTTCTGATTGTTAACCGAGAGAATGATGTCGCCCTTCTGGAAGCCGACGCCTTGCGCCGGCGCATTGTCCTCCAGCTCGACGACGACGATGCCTTCGATGTTCGAGTCGATGCGCAGTTCGTCGGCGAGCGCGGGCGAGATGTTGGCGACCTTCGCCCCCTGGAACGGCGACCGCGATTTGATCACGAGTTCGTCGCGGCCGGTGTCAGGCGCGACCTCCAGCGGGATCGACAGCTTGACTGTTTTGCCGCTGCGCTGGACTTCGATTTGAGAGGAACCGCCAAGCGGGCGCGTCGCGAAGCGATAGTCGAACGCATTGGGATCGTCGACCGCCTGCCCGTCGATGCCGACGATGAGATCGGACAGCTTCAATCCTGCGCGCGCCGAGGGGCTTCCCGGCGAGACGTTGGCAACGAGCGCCCCGCTCGGCCGTTTTAGCCCGAGCGACTCCGCAATCTCCGGCGTCACAGCTTGCAGCCGCGCGCCGAGATAAGGCCGCTGTACCGCTTTGCCGCCGCTCTTGGCCGACGCCACAACGACACGCACCATATTTGCGGGGATCGCAAAGCCGATGCCCTGAGAGCCGCCGGAGCGCGAGAAGATCGCGGTGTTGATGCCTGCGAGCTTGCCGGTGAGATCGACCAGCGCACCGCCGGAGTTGCCGGGATTGATCGCAGCATCGGTCTGGATGAAGAACTGATAGTCAGTGATGCCGACCTGCGTGCGCGCCAGCGCCGAGATGATGCCATGCGTCACTGTCTGGCCGACGCCGAATGGATTGCCGATTGCCAGCACCACGTCACCGACCAGCAAGTCGTCAGAATTGGCGAAATCGAGCGTCGCGAACTTTTCCTTGGTGTCCTTGATGCGCAGCACCGCCAGATCGGTGCGGCTGTCTTTCAGGACAATCTCGGCCTCGAACTCGCGCTTGTCGGCGAGCGAGACCTTCACCTGATCGGCGCCATCGATGACGTGATTGTTGGTGACGACCAATCCCGACGGATCGACCATCACGCCGGAGCCGAGCGAACGCTGCATCTGTTCGGGCTGCAATTGGCCCGGCGCTCCGCCGAAAAAGCGGCGAAAAATCGGATCGTCCAGCAGCGGATTGCGCGGCGCAGCCTTGCCCGCATAGACGTTGACCACCGCCGGTTGCGTCCGCTGGACGATCGGCGCGAACGACAGTTTGAGTTGCTGCGGCGACGTCGGCACCACGCGATCCTGCGCATAGGCGGGGGCTGCGAAGGACGCGGTGAGAACAACGATTGCAAGTGCGCGCGATAAGGTCATGAGACGATCCGGAAAATGTTTGAAAGAGATATAGTCGCGTCGTAAAGCCAAGAAAAGCAGGGTTTCGTGAGCGCCTGAAGGTTATGCAGGCGCAATCGCGGGTGCCTGTTCGCCGCCCGCAGAGATACCGGCGGCAGCCTGCCGCGCACGATAGTCCTCGCCCCAATTGCGCAGCGCATCGATCACCGGCTTCAACCGCTGGCCGGTTTCCGACAACGTGTATTCAACCCGTGGCGGCACCTCGGGATAAACCTTGCGCAGAATCAGGCCGTTGTCTTCCAGCGCGCGGAGTTGTTTGGTCAGCATGCGCTGGGTGATGCCCGGCATCCGCCGCTTCAGTTCGCCGAAGCGTTGCGTGCCGCCCTGGAGATGAAACAGGATCACGCCTTTCCATTTGCCATCGATCAGATCGAGCGTGACCTCGACCGAACAACCCGGCATGGAGCCAAAATTCTTCCGCTTCATGATGCCCTCAATGGATACGAGCCGTTCCGCTTTGAAAAAGAGGGAGGCCCATTAGTATCCTTTCGGTCTGTATAGACCAATATGGACAGTACTTGCAATCTGGACGGTAGCAGGACAGTTATCCCGCATCGCCAAGAACAACAACCAAATCAGGAGACGCCGCTGATGAAAGCCGTGGGTTACCGCAAGTCCCTTCCCCTCGACGATCCGCAATCGCTGTTCGATTTTGAAGCCGACAAACCCGAGCCGAAAGGCCGCGACATCCGTGTTGCCGTCAAAGCGATCTCGGCCAATCCGGTGGACTATAAGGTGCGCAAGCGCGCCGAACCGAAGGACGGCGACATCAAGATCCTCGGTTTCGATGCGGCCGGTGTGATCGACGCGGTCGGACCGGACGTGACGCTCTTCAAAACGGGCGACGAGGTCTATTACGCGGGCTCGATCCTGCGGCAGGGCACCAACAGCGAATTCCATCTGGTGGATGAGCGCATTGTCGGCGCGAAGCCGAAGTCCTTGTCGTTCGAGCAAGCTGCCGCTCTGCCACTCACCTCCATTACCGCTTGGGAATTGCTGTTCGATCGGCTCGGTGCCGTGCCCGGCGGAACGGCGGAGCCGCGCTCGTTGCTCATCACCGGCGGTGCTGGCGGCGTCGGGTCCATTCTGATTCAGCTCGCACGGCGGCTCACCGGATTGACCGTGATCGCAACCGCGACGCGGCCGGAGTCAAAGGCGTGGTGTCTCGAACTCGGCGCGCATGCGGTGATCGATCACAGCAAGCCGATGAAAGAGCAGATCGAGGCGCTGAAGCTGCCGCCGGTCGGGATGATCGCAAGCCTCACCGCTTCCGATCAGCACTACAAGGCGCTCGCCGACATCATCGCGCCGCAGGGCCGGTTCGGCCTGATCGACGATCCGCCGGAGTTCAACATCTCGGTGTTCAAAGGCAAGGCCGCCTCGATCCACTGGGAATCGATGTTCACCCGCTCGTCGTTCCAGACCGCGGACATGATCGCGCAGCATCATTTGCTGAACGATGTCGCAAGCCTGATCGACAAGGGCGTGCTGCGCACCACGCTCGACAAATCGTTCGGCACGATCAACGCAGCCAATCTGAAGAAGGCGCACGCGCTGCTGGAGAGCGGACAGTCGCGCGGCAAGATCGTGCTCACGGGATGGTGAACGCGGCGTTTCGCCTCGCTGCATGAAACGCTTGCCGGTAGCGCGTTACACCGTTGTCATGCGGCTTGGTCGTAGGGTTTGGACGAACCTCCAAGTTCACCTCATGCCCGCGATAAACAAAAGGCGGCCTTAACGGGCCGCCTTTTTCGTTTTGCGAAATTTGGCGCGCGACTAAGCAATCGTTTGAACGATTCCACCTTCGGCGCGAAGCGCTGCGCCGTTGGTGACGGACGCTTCCTTGGAGCTGACATAGACCACCATGTTCGCGATCTCGTCCACGGTGGCGAACCGCTGGATCAGCGACGTCGATCGGTGTTGTTTGACGAATTGCGATGCCGCTTCTTCGAGTGACTGTCCGTTCTGCTTGGCCAAGTCCTTGACGAACGTCTCGACGCCTTCGGACATCGTCGGTCCCGGCAGCACCGAGTTGACGGTGACAGCGGTTCCCTTGGTCATCTCGGCGAGGCCGCGCGACACTGCGAGTTGCGCGGTCTTGGTGGTGCCGTAGTGGATCATCTCGCTTGGAATGTTCAGTCCAGATTCCGACGAGATGAAAACGATCCGGCCCCAGTTGCGCTTGAGCATGCCCGGCATGTAGGTCCGCGACAGTCTGACACCCGACATCACGTTCACTTCGAAAAAACGCGTCCAGTCGGCATCGGGAATATCGAAGAAAGCTTTTGGCTCGAAGATGCCCGCATTGTTGATCAGAATATCGATATCAGGCACCGCCTTGGCTAGAGCCGCGCAACCTTCCGCCGTCGAAACATCGGCTGCAACGCCGCGCACCGTGCTGCCCGGCACCGCCTTGGTAATCGCCGCAGCAGCGGCATCAGCCTTAGCCTGCGTGCGGCCGTTGACGACAACGCTCGCGCCAGTGCCGGCAAGACCCTTGGCGATGGCATAACCGATGCCGCCGGTCGAACCTGTCACGATGGCTGACTTGCCCGTAAGGTCGATTTTCATTTCCGCCTCCCATGTTGTCTGGCGTATGTGGAAACGGTTCTTCGTCCGCGCAATCGCGGCATCTGCAACACTGCATAAACAAAAAAGCGGCGCTCACGCGCCGCTTTTTCCGAATCAGTAATCTGGAAAGCTTACGCCGCTTCAGCGTCCGGCTTTTCCTGCACCGGACCAGAGTCCAGACCCTTGGCATCGACGTCGCGATCGACGAACTCGATCACCGCCATCGGCGCGTTGTCGCCGTAGCGGAAACCGGCCTTGATGATGCGGGTGTAGCCGCCCTGGCGATCCTTGTAGCGAGGCGCCAGAACGTCGAACAGTTTCTTGACCTGATCGAGATCGCGCATTTCGCTGATGGCCTGACGGCGCAGCGCGAGGCCGCCCTTCTTGCCGAGCGTGACGAGCTTCTCAACGATCGGACGCAGCTCCTTGGCCTTCGGCAAAGTGGTGACGATCTGCTCGTGCTTGATGAGCGCAGCCGACATGTTGGCGAACATCGCGCGGCGATGCTCGGCGGTGCGGTTGAGTTTGCGGTGAACCTTACCGTGACGCATGATCTATTCCTCAATCTCGTTGTCGCGACCGCTTGCCGGACATGCTGCAGGTGGGCTTCCTGCGTTCGCCCATTATTAAACCGCGATGGCCGGATGATCCGGCCACCGCGAGACGTTCTTAGTAGTGATCCTCGAAGCGCTTGGCGAGCTCGTCGATATTCTCCGGCGGCCAGCCCGGCACTTCCATGCCGAGATGCAGACCCATCTGGGCCAGCACTTCCTTGATCTCGTTCAGCGACTTGCGGCCGAAGTTCGGGGTACGGAGCATTTCCGCTTCCGACTTCTGCACGAGGTCGCCGATGTAGACGATGTTGTCGTTCTTCAGGCAGTTGGCCGAGCGAACCGACAGCTCGAGTTCGTCGACCTTCTTGAGGAACGCCGGGTTGAACGCGAGATCGGGAATGACCTCCTGCGTGACTTCCTTGCGCGGCTCTTCGAAGTTCACGAACACGTTGAGCTGATCCTGCAGAATGCGCGCAGCGTAAGCCACCGCGTCATCCGGCGTGATCGCGCCGTTGGTCTCGAGCGTCATGGTCAGCTTGTCGTAGTCGAGGATCTGGCCCTCGCGGGTGTTCTCGACGCGATACGAAACCTTGCGCACCGGCGAAAACAGACTGTCGACCGGGATCAGGCCGATCGGCGCGTCTTCCGGACGGTTGCGCTCGGCGGCGACGTAGCCCTTGCCGGTGTTGACGGTGAATTCCATGCGGATTTCCGCGCCGTCGTCGAGCGTGCAGAGCTGCAGCTCGGGATTGAGCACGGTGATGTCGCCGACAGTCTGGATGTCACCGGCGGTGACAACGCCCGGACCCTGCTTCTTGACGACCATGCGCTTGGGGCCTTCGCCCTGCATCTTGATCGAGATGTCCTTGATGTTGAGCACGATGTCGGTGACGTCTTCGCGCACGCCGGCAATCGAGGAGAACTCGTGCAGCACGCCGTCAATTTGAACCGACTGCACCGCTGCGCCCTGCAGCGACGACAGCAGGATGCGGCGAAGCGCGTTGCCGAGCGTCTGGCCAAAGCCGCGCTCGAGCGGTTCGGCAACCACGGTCGCGAAACGCGCGCCGTCTGAGCCCGGCGTGATCTGGAGCTTGTTCGGTCGAATGAGTTCTTGCCAATTCTTCTGGATCGTCACTGTTTCACCCTGCTGTCCGAACCCGACGCGCTCCGCTGGACTAAAGCGCCGTTCGAACCGTTGGACCGCGGATTAAATCCGCCCCAGCAAATGAAGACCGCCGCGGGCCAAGCCCACTACGGCTTGAAAAAATCAGACGCGCCGGCGCTTGCGCGGGCGGCAGCCGTTGTGCGGGATCGTGGTCACGTCACGGATCGAGGTGACGGTGAAGCCAGCGGCCTGCAATGCGCGCAGCGCCGATTCACGGCCCGAACCCGGACCAGCGACTTCGACTTCGAGCGTGCGCATGCCGTGCTCCTGCGCCTTCTTCGACACATCCTCGGCCGCAACCTGCGCCGCATACGGTGTCGACTTGCGCGAGCCCTTGAAACCCATCGTGCCCGCCGACGACCAGGCGATGGTGTTGCCCTGCGCGTCAGTGATGGTGATGGTCGTGTTGTTGAACGACGAATTCACATGCGCGATGCCGGAGGCGATGTTCTTGCGCTCACGACGGCGGACGCGGGTTGCATCTTTACCCATGGTTCTCTTCCTTCAAGCGCGTCCGTAATGCCGGACGCTGGGGAAATCAGGTGATCAATCCGGCGAAGCTCAGGAGCTTCCCCGGACCCATCGTTTGAAAGTGATCGTTACTTCTTTTTGCCGGCGATCGACTTTGCCGGACCCTTGCGGGTGCGTGCGTTGGTATGGGTGCGCTGACCGCGCACCGGCAGGCCGCGGCGATGACGCAGGCCGCGATAGCAGCCGAGGTCCATCAGACGCTTGATGTTGATGCCGATCTCACGGCGAAGATCGCCTTCCACCATATAGTCACGATCGATCACTTCGCGAATCTGAAGCACTTCCTGATCGGACAGCTGCGCAACGCGGCGGTCGACGGGAATCTTCACCTTCTCCATAATCTCGGCCGCATTCTTCTGGCCGATACCATGGATGTACTGAAGCGCGATCAGAACGCGCTTGTTGGTCGGGATGTTCACACCGGCAATACGGGCCACGAACTTCTCTCCTGTCGACAGCCGATCGTTCGCCGGCCGCTCTTGTCATTGTCTGCGATCAGGACGGTCTGAATAAAACCGATCTGCTCGCCGCTATCTCTTTCGCTTCGAGCGCTTGCTCGTGACCGCCGCGAACAACGGAGCCTTTTCGCACTTCAGCTTTTGCAAGCTACAAACGCGAACACGACGCCCACCCCAATTCTCCATTTCGGGAGCTTTATTCGGGGCCCGGCATCGTCTCAGAATGATCCGACAGGATGCGGGCGTATTAGTAGATTCAACGCCGTTTCGTCAACCGTTTCGGCGCTTTAGCCCGCTTTTTCGTGACCTTTTTTGCAGCACTTCGGGGGGCCTTCTTGGCTCCCTTCCGCGCGGACTTCGTCTTGGCGACCTTGGACGCCTTGCGAGCAGATTTGGCAGCCGATTTGCCTGACGAGGCCTTCGCTGCGGAACCCTTCCCCTTGGCCTTCCTGGCGGCCTTGGCGGGCGCTTTAGCGGCCGCCTTGGGCCCAGGTTTGGCGACCGGCTTCTTGGCGGCTACGGTCTTCGACGATTTTACCGCAGCTTTTTTGGCCGATTTAGCCTTGTCGGCGGCGGCGATTCTCGCCAGCAGCCGGGCAATCTCGGCGGTCACCTCTTCAATGGTCATCATGCCATCGACGGTCATCAGATTGCGCCGTTCGGAATAGTAATGCACCAGCGGCTCGGTCTGGGCGCGATAGGCGGCAAGGCGTTTGGTCAGCACCTCAGGCGTGTCATCGACGCGCACGGTCTCGCCGCGGGCAATCATCTGCGCGACACGCGCCTCGACGCGCGCGAGCAAAGCGCTCTCATTGACGCGCAGCTCAACGACGGCGTCGAGCTTGAGGCCCTTCTTCTTCAGCAGGCCGTCGAGCGCTTCGGCCTGCGCCACGGTGCGCGGGAAGCCATCGAGAATGAAGCCCTTGGAGGCGTCGGGAAGCTCGATGCGATCGGAAATGATTCCAACCACGACCTCGTCCGGCACCAGTGCGCCGCTTGCCATGATATCTTTGGCTTTGAGACCGATCGGCGATTCCGCGGCAACCGCGGCTCGCAACATTTCGCCCGTGGAGAGCTGAACGATCTTGTAACGTTCAACGAGGCGATGCGCTTGTGTTCCCTTGCCGGCCCCCGGCGGCCCGAGAAGTATCAGCCTCATCTACGACGGCCTTTCAGTTTGGATTTCTTGATCAGCCCTTCGTACTGATGGGCCAACAGGTACCCCTGAACCTGCGCCACAGTATCCATCGTGACGCTGACGACGATCAAGAGCGAAGTTCCGCCGAGATAGAACGGCACAGAGGCGTAGGAAATCAGGATTTCGGGAATGAGACAGACGATTGCAAGATAGATCGCGCCGAGAACCGTAATGCGCGACAGCACGTAGTCGATGTACTCGGCGGTGCGTTCGCCCGGACGAATGCCCGGAATGAAGCCGCCATGCTTCTTCAGGTTGTCGGCGGTCTCGGTCGGGTTGAACACGATCGCCGTATAGAAGAACGCGAAGAACACGATCAGGCCGAGATACATCACCAGAAACAACGGACGGCCGTGGCCGAGCTGCGTCGTCAGCCACTGAAACCATTCCGGACCCTTGCCCGCATTGAAGCTCGCGATCGTGGTCGGCAGCAGCAGCAGCGACGACGCGAAGATCGGCGGAATCACGCCCGAGGTGTTGAGCTTGAGCGGCAGATGCGAGGACTGGCCCTCGAACATCTTGTTGCCGACCTGACGCTTCGGATACTGGATCAGCAGGCGGCGCTGCGCGCGCTCGACGTAAACGATCAGCGCGATCACGGCGGTCGCCATCACGATAATCAGCAGAATGAGGAAGGTCGACAGCGCGCCCTGCCGGCCGAGTTCGAGCGTACCGGCGATCGCCGACGGCAGTTCGGCAACGATGCCGGACATGATAATGAGCGAAATGCCGTTGCCGATGCCGCGCGAGGTGATCTGCTCACCGAGCCACATCAAGAACATGGTGCCGCCGACGAGCGTGATCAGCGTCGAGAAGCGGAAGAAATAGCCGGGATCTGCGACCACGTTACCGGCGCCTTCAAGGCCAACGGCAATGCCGTAAGCCTGGAACACCGCCAGAATGACGGTGAGATAGCGCGTGTACTGGTTGAGCATCTTGCGGCCGGTTTCGCCCTCTTTCTTGAGCGCTTCGAGCTGCGGCGAAACTGTCGTCAAAAGCTGGATGATGATCGAAGCCGAAATGTACGGCATGATGTTCAGCGCGAAGATCGCCATGCGGTTGATGCCGCCGCCGGCGAACATGTTGAACATGCCGAGAATACCGCCGGCCTGCGACTTGAACACCTGATCCCAGATGTTGGGATCGATACCGGGCAGCGGGATATAAGTGCCGAAACGATAAACAAGCAGCGCACCCAGTGTGAACCAGATACGCTTTTTCAGCTCGTCGGCCTTGGCAAGCGCCGAGAAATTCAGGTTTGCCGCAAGTTGTTCTGCTGCTGAGGCCATATCCGGCTCCGATCCCTTTGTCCGCCGCGGCCGGCCCTGTGGGCTGTCGCGCCTTATGCTGTCCGCGTGTCTTGCCGGATCGCAACTGCGATTCCGGTCAGCAAGTCATACAGACATAGCGCCGCAGTTGCCCCTCACAAGGCCGCGACGGCAGAATCACGCCGCTTCGCCGTCTGCTTTCTTCGGAGCCAGGATCTTGACCGAACCGCCGGCTTTCTCGACGGCGGCAATGGCTGACTTCGACGCGCCGTGCACTTCGACAGTGATCTTTGCCTTGATTTCACCACGACCGAGCAGGCGAACGCCATCCTTCGAACGTCGCAGAATGCCGGCCTTGACCAGGGTTTCGGCGTTGACGGTATCCTTGGCGTCGAACTTCTTGGCGTCGATCGCGGTCTGGATCCGGTCGAGGTTCACCTCGGCCAGCTTCAGCGCGAAGATGTTGTTGAAGCCGCGCTTCGGCAGACGGCGATGCAGAGGCATCTGGCCGCCTTCGAAACCCTTGATGCGCACGCCCGAACGCGCGGTCTGGCCCTTGCCGCCGCGGCCGGATTGCTTGCCCTTGCCCGAACCGATGCCACGGCCGACGCGCATACGCTTTTTGCGCGAGCCGGGATTGTCGGCGATATCGCTGAGCTTCATCGCCCTGTCTCCTGTTGCTTACTTCTCGCCGACGACGCGAACGAGATGTCTCACCTTGTCGATCATGCCGCGAATCGCAGGAGAATCCTGCAACTCCGCAACGCGACCGATCTTGTTCAAACGCAACCCGATCAACGTCTCGCGCTGCGAGTGATGACGGCGGATCGCGCTACCGGTCTGCTCGACCTTGATCATCTTGCTGGCCTTGGCCATCGTTCAAATCCTCCGGACAACCGTGCCGTTATTCTGCGACGGCTTCGGCATCGCCACCAACGCGGCGACCCTGCAATGTGGAAACCTTGAGATTGCGGCGCGCCGCAACCGAGCGCGGCGAATCCTGATGCTTGAGCGCATCGAACGTCGCGCGAACCATGTTGTAGGGGTTCGACGAACCGATCGACTTGGCGACAACGTCCTGGATGCCGAGCGTCTCGAACACTGCGCGCATCGGACCGCCGGCGATGATGCCGGTACCGGCCGGAGCTGCACGCAGATAGACGCGGCCAGCACCATGGCGGCCAGCGATATCGTGATGCAGCGTGCGGCCTTCGCGCAATGCGACGCGCGTCAGGTTCCGCTTGGCCGAGTCGGTCGCCTTGCGGATCGCTTCCGGCACTTCGCGCGCCTTGCCGTGACCGAAGCCGACGCGGCCCTTCTGGTCGCCGACGACGACGAGTGCTGCGAAGCCGAACCGCTTGCCGCCCTTCACAACCTTCGCGACACGGTTGATATGGACGAGCTTGTCGACGAACTCACTGTCGCGCTCCTCCCGATCCCGGTTCCGTTCGCGTCCGCCGCGTTCGCGTTCACCTGCCATGTGTCCAATCCTTCGTCAGGCCGTTGCCTGGATGGTCTTTCTTGCGTGATCTTATCCGAAAACCGGTATCCACTTTTCGGGATCACGCAATCCGTTAAAAACTGAGTCCGCTTTCGCGTGCCGCATCGGCCAGCGCCTTGACGCGGCCGTGGTAGAGATAGCTGCCACGGTCGAAAATCACTTCCTTGACGCCATTCTTTACAGCGCGTTCGGCCAAGAGCTTGCCGACCGCTTTCGCTGCATCGATGTTGGCGCCCGTATTGCCGCCATCTCGCAACGGCTTTTCCAGCGACGAGGCAGACGCGAGTGTCACGCCCTTATGGTCGTCGATCACCTGCGCATAGATATGCTTCGACGAACGGAACACCGACAGGCGCGGGCGGCCACCGGCATTGCGGCGCACAGCCAGCCGCACGCGCTGCTTGCGCCGGGCGTTCGTGATCTTGAGCTTCGACATAACGGCTCCGTTACTTCTTCTTGCCTTCCTTGCGGAAGATGAATTCGCCTGCGTACTTTACGCCCTTGCCCTTGTAGGGCTCCGGCGGACGATAGCTGCGGATTTCGGCCGCGACCTGACCGACGCGCTGGATGTCGTTTCCGACGATCACGATTTCGGTCGGCTTCGGCGTTGTGATCGCGATGCCTTCCGGAATTGCGTAGAGCACGTCGTGGCTGTAACCGAGCGCGAGCTGAAGGTTCTTGCCCTGCAACGCGGCACGATAACCGACGCCGGTGATTTCCAGCTTCTTCTCGAAACCCTTGGTGACGCCCTCGACCAGATTTGCGATCTGGGCGCGCGAGGTGCCGTAAAGCGAACGAGCGCGCTTGGTCTCGAACCGCGGCGCGACCTTGATCGCGCCGTTCTCGAGCTTCACGTCAACATCGCTATGGACGACAAACTGAAGCTGGCCTTTCGGCCCCTTCATCTTAACGGTTTGGCCCTCGACGGTCGCAGTGACGCCCTGCGTCACGGGGACCGGTCTTTTGCCTACACGGGACATCGCTCTTCCCTTCCAGATCAGAACACGGTGAAGAGAATTTCGCCGCCCACATTCGCGTCACGCGCGTCGTGGTCAGCCATAATTCCCTTCGGCGTCGACAGCACCGAAATGCCGAGCCCGTTTTTGACGCGCGGCAGGTTCTTCACCGAGGCGTAGACACGCCGGCCCGGCTTGGAGACCCGCTCGATCTCGCGAATGACGGGCGCGCCGTCGAAATATTTCAATTCGATCTCGAGCTCGCTGCGGCCGCCGGTGTGCTCCACGGCGGCATAACCGCGGATGTAGCCTTCGGACTTCAGCACTTCGAGAACATTCTGGCGCATCTTCGAGCCCGGGGTCGAAACCTTGGACTTGCTGCGCATCTGCGCATTGCGGATGCGGGTGATGAGATCGCTGATCGGATCGTGCGTGGACATCTTGCGATCCTCCCTTACCAGCTCGACTTGACGAGGCCGGGAACCAGGCCCTTGGAGCCGAGATCGCGCATCGCGATACGGCTGAGCTTGGTCTTGCGATAAACCGAGCGCGGACGGCCCGACAGTTCGCAGCGGTTGCGAATCCGGGTCGCCGACGAATTACGCGGCATCTCGGCGAGCTTCAGCGTCGCCGCGAAGCGCTCCTCCACCGGCTTTTTCTTGTCGGCGATGATCGCCTTCAATCGCGCGCGCTTGGCAGCCGCGTTCTTCGTCATTCTCTGACGCCGGTTGTTCTTCTCGATCGAACTCTTCTTCGCCATCTATCAGCTCCATACCTTTCCGCGTTTGAGACGCTTGATCAGCGACTCACTGCCGGAACGGAAAATTGAATGCGGTCAGCAACGCACGCGCCTGCTCGTCGTCGGGCGCCGTGGTGCAAACCGTGATGTCCATGCCCCAGGTCTCCGAAATCTTGTCGAAATCGATTTCCGGGAAAATGATGTGTTCCTTGATGCCGAGCGAATAGTTGCCACGGCCGTCGAAGCTCTTCGGATTGAGACCGCGGAAGTCTCGCACGCGCGGCAGCGCGACGTTGACCAGACGATCGACGAACTCATACATCTTGGCCTTGCGCAGCGTGACCTTGCAGCCGATCGCCTGACCTTCGCGCAGCTTGAAGGTCGAGATCGCCATGCGCGAGTGAGTCACGATCGGCTTCTGGCCTGCGATCAGCGCGAGATCGTTCGATGCCAGTTCGACCTTCTTGCGGTCGTTGACGGCTTCGCCGATGCCCATGTTGATGACCACCTTGGTCAGCTGCGGCACCTGCATGACGTTGGCATAGCCGAACTGCTCGGTCAGCTTGCCGCGGATTTCCTTGTCGAATTGCGTGCGCAGACGCGGAACGTAAGCTGTCTCAGCCATCGATCTCTGCTCCCGTGCGCTTGGCAACGCGCACCTTGGTGCCGTCCTTCTGAATCTTGAAGCCGACGCGGGTCGGCTTGCCGTCCTTGCCGACGATCGCGATGTTCGACAGATGGATCGACGCTTCCTTGGAAATGATGCCGCCTTCCTGGCTCGCGGTCTGCTTCTGGTGACGCTTCACCAGATTGACTCCACGCACCAGCGCACGGCTCTCGCGCGGACGCACCTCGAACACTTCGCCGGTGCGGCCCTTGTCACGGCCGTTCAGCACGATGACCTTGTCGCCCTTCCGGATCTTGGCGGCCATTACAGCACCTCCGGCGCGAGCGAGATGATCTTCATGTGGTTCTTGGCGCGCAGCTCGCGCGGCACCGGCCCGAAGATACGGGTGCCGATCGGCTCGGACTGATTGTTGATCAGCACGGCGGCGTTGCGGTCGAAGCGGATGACCGAGCCGTCGGGACGGCGGATATCCTTGCGGACCCGCACAACCACGGCTTTCATCACGTCGCCCTTCTTCACCTTGCCACGGGGAATGGCTTCCTTGATCGACACGACGATAATGTCGCCCACCGTTGCATAACGGCGCTTGGAACCTCCAAGCACCTTGATGCACATCACACGGCGCGCGCCGGAATTATCGGCCACGTCGAGGTTGGTCTGCATCTGAATCATTGATGCACCTCGTCCTCTTTCTATGCGCGAATTGCGCTCTTTATCGACTTCGAAGCATGATCCGGTCCGAAAACCGGTCCCGGCTTCCCGGGATCATGCTTCAGGCTGTTTTCTTCTTCTCGCCCTGGGTCACCACCCAGCGCTTCAACTTCGAAATCGGCTTGCTCTCTTCGATCCACACCTGATCGCCGGTCGAGAACTCGTTGGTCTCGTCGTGAGCATGGTAGTTCTTCGAGCGCCGGATCGTCTTCTTGTAGATCGGATGGGTAAAGCGGCGATCGACGCGCACCACCACTGTCTTGTCGGTCTTGTCGCTGACGACGACACCCTGCAACGTACGTTTCGGCATCGAATGCCCCTTACTTCTTTTTCGCGCGCTGCTGCGCGGCGATGGTTTTGATCCGCGCGATATCGCGGCGTGCCTCGCGCAGGCGCGAGGTGTTCTCAAGCTGTCCGGTCGCGCGCTGGAAGCGCAGGTTGAACCGCTCCTTCTTCAGATTGAGGATCGCGTCCTCCATCTGGTCGGGGCTCATCGCCCGGATATCGTCAGTCTTCATCTCGGCCATGGCGAGCATCCTTACTCGGCGATACGCGCAACGAAGCGCGTCTTGATCGGCAACTTGGCGGCGGCCAGATCCAGCGCTTCTTTCGCGGTCTGGACGTTGACGCCGTCGATCTCGAACAGCACGCGGCCGGGCTTGACGCGCGCAACCCACAATTCCGGCGTGCCCTTGCCCGAGCCCATGCGAACTTCGGCCGGCTTCTTCGACACCGGCACGTCGGGGAATACACGGATCCAGACGCGGCCGGCGCGCTTCATGTGACGGGTCAGCGCGCGGCGAGCCGCTTCGATCTGACGGGCGGTGATCCGCTCCGGCGCCATCGCCTTCAGCCCGAATTGTCCGAACGCCAGCGTCGCGCCCGAGGTGGCGACGCCGTGAATCCGGCCCTTATGGGCTTTCCGGAACTTGGTCTTCTTTGGTTGCATCATGGCGTTAAGCCTCGGTCCCTATCTGCTCATCAAGCCGCGTCACGGCGCGGACGGCCACCGCCGCCACTGCTCTCGGCTTCGGCCATACGCTTGTCCTGCGCCATCGGATCGTGCTCGAGGATTTCGCCCTTGAATATCCAGACCTTCACGCCGCAGGTGCCGAACGTCGTGAACGCGGTCGCGACGCCGTAATCGATATCGGCGCGCAGCGTGTGCAACGGCACGCGGCCTTCGCGGTACCATTCCATGCGCGCAATTTCCGCGCCGCCAAGACGGCCCGAGCAATTGATACGAATGCCTTCAGCGCCGAGACGCATCGCCGACTGAACGGCACGCTTCATGGCGCGGCGGAACGCAACGCGGCGCTCGAGCTGCTGCGCGATCGATTCGGCGACCAGCGTGGCATCGAGTTCCGGCTTGCGGATTTCGACGATGTTGATGACGACGTCGGAGTCGGTGATGTCGGCAACCTTCTTGCGAAGCTTGTCGATGTCGGCGCCCTTCTTGCCGATCACGACACCCGGACGCGCCGAGTGAATGGTGACGCGGCACTTCTTGTGCGGACGCTCGATGACGATGCGGGCAACAGCCGCCTGCTTGAGTTCCTTATGCAGGATCTCGCGGATTTCGACGTCTTCGTGCAGCAGCTTGCCGTATTCGTTCTTGCCGGCGAACCAACGTGAATCCCACGTGCGGTTGATGCCGAGGCGCAGCCCGATCGGATTGATCTTTTGACCCATCGTAGTCTCCTGCGCCTTAAGCGGCTTCGACCTGACGAACGACGATCGTCAGCTGCGAAAATGGTTTGAACAGCGCGCCCGAACGGCCACGGCCGCGCGGCGCGAAACGCTTCATCAGAATGCCCTTGCCGACGTGCGCCTGGGTAATGATCAGCGCATCGACGTCGAGGTCGTGGTTGTTTTCGGCATTTGCGATCGCGGACTCGAGGCACTTCTTGACATCGATCGCGATGCGCTTGCGCGAGAACTGCAAGTCGGCAAGCGCAGACGACGCCTTCTTGCCGCGGATCATCTGCGCAACAAGGTTGAGCTTCTGCGGACTCACCCGAAGCATCCGGGCGACCGCTTTGGCCTCGTTCTCGGCGAGACTCCGTTCGCGCTTTGGTTTGCTCATCGCCTAATCCTCAAGCCTTCTTGGCTTTCTTGTCGCCGGAATGACCGTGGAAGGTCCGCGTCGGCGAAAACTCACCGAACTTGTGACCGACCATTTCCTCGTTCACCGCGACGGGAACGTGCTTCTGACCGTTGTAAACGCCGAACGTGAGACCCACGAACTGCGGCAGGATCGTCGAACGACGGCTCCAGATCTTGATAACGTCGTGACGGCCGGACGCGCGGGCGACATCTGCTTTCTTGAGCAGCGAGCCTTCGACAAACGGGCCTTTCCAGACTGAGCGAACCATGTCCGCGCTTCCTTACTTCTGCTTCCGCTTGTGGCGGCTGAGGAGAATAAACTTCGTGCTCGACTTGTTGGTACGTGTCTTCTTGCCCTTGGTCGGCTTGCCCCACGGTGTCACCGGGTGGCGGCCGCCCGAGGTGCGGCCTTCGCCGCCGCCGTGCGGATGGTCGATCGGGTTCATCGAGACGCCGCGGTTATGCGGCTTGCGGCCGAGCCAGCGATTGCGTCCGGCCTTGCCGATCGAGATGTTCATGTGGTCGGGGTTCGACACCGCGCCGACGGTCGCCGTGCAGCGGCCGTGGACGAGGCGCTGTTCGCCCGAGTTCAGGCGGACGATGACATAGTCATGATCGCGGCCAACGAGCTGAGCGTAAGTGCCGGCCGAGCGCGCGATCTGGCCACCCTTGCCGATCTTCAGCTCGATGTTGTGAATGATGGTGCCGATTGGCATGTTGCCGAGCGGCATGACGTTGCCCGGCTTCACGTCGACGTAGCTGCCGGCGATCACAGTGTCGCCGACTGCCAGGCGCTGCGGCGCGAGGATGTAGGCCTGCTCGCCGTCCTGATACTTGATCAGCGCGATAAACGCGGTGCGGTTCGGATCGTATTCGAGACGCTCGACGATCGCCGGAACGTCAACCTTGCTGCGCTTGAAGTCGACGATGCGATAAGTCTGCTTGTGACCGCCGCCGCGGAAACGCACGACCATGCGGCCGGTGTTGTTGCGGCCGCCGCTCGAGTGCTTGCCCTCGGTCAAAGCCTTGACCGGCTTGCCCTTGTAGAGCGCGGAACGATCGACCATCACCAGCTGGCGCTGGCCTGGCGTCGTCGGGTTGAATGTTTTCAGTGCCATCGTCGTCTTGCCTCAGAGCCCGGTGGTCACGTCGATGCGGTGGCCCTCTTCAAGGGTCACGATCGCGCGCTTGATGTCCGACTGCGAGCCGAACTGGCCGCGGAAAACCTTGGTCTTACCCTTGCGGACAAGTGTGTTGACGCTCTTCACCTTGACGTCGAACAGCTTCTCGACCGCTTCCTTGATCTGCGGCTTGGTAGCCTTGCCGGAGACCCTGAAAACGACCTTGTTCTGCTCGGACGCAACGGTCGCCTTTTCGGTAATCACCGGCGAGACGATGACGTCATAGAGACGCGGATCTGTAATCTTCATTTGAAGCGCGCCTCCAACGCATCGCAGGCAGCCTTGGTCAGCACGAGCTTCTGGCGGCGCAAAATGTCGTAAACATTGATGCCCTGGATCGGCAGCACGTCGATGTTCGGAATGTTGCGCGCAGCCGCAGCAAAACCGGAGTTCAACTCGGTGCCGTCGATGATCAGCGCGTTGGTCAGACCGAGACCCGAAAACTGGGCGATCAGCGCCTTGGTCTTCGCGGCTTCGAGGGCTGCTTTGTCAATCACGATCAGGCTGCCGTCTTTTGCCTTGGCGGACAGCGCATGCTTGAGCGCCATCACGCGCACCTTCTTCGGCAGGTCGGTCGCATGGCTGCGAACAACCGGACCGAACGCGCGGCCACCGCCACGGAACTGCGGCACGCGGGCCGAGCCGTGACGAGCACCGCCGGTGCCCTTCTGCTTGTACATCTTCTTGCCAGTGCGCCAGATTTCCGCACGGCCCTTGGCCTTATGCGTACCGGCCTGGCGCTTGTTGAGCTGCCACTGGATGCAACGCTGGATGATGTCCTTGCGCGGCTCGAGACCGAAAATCTCGTCCGACAGTTTCACCGAACCGGCTTCTTTGCCCTCAAGCGTGGTGATCTTCAGTTCCATCACGCGCCCTCCTGCTCGGCAGGCGCATCGGCCTTGGCGGAGCCTTCGCCACCGGCGACCTTGAACTTGCCGGGCATCGGCACTTCCTTCGGCAGCGGCTTCTTCACCGCGTCGCGAACCATGATCCAGCCGCCCTTTGAGCCGGGCACCGCGCCTTCGATCAGCAGCAGGCCGCGCTCGACGTCAGTCTGCACGACGCGCAGATTGAGCGTGGTGATCCGATCGACACCCATGTGGCCGGCCATTTTCTTATTCTTGAAGGTCTTGCCGGGGTCCTGACGGCCACCGGTCGAACCGATCGAACGATGCGACACCGACACACCGTGCGTGGCGCGCAGACCGCCGAAATTCCAGCGCTTCATGCCGCCGGCGAAACCCTTACCGACCGACGTGCCGGTCACGTCGACGAACTGGCCGGCGATGAAGTGGTCCGCGGTGATCTCGGCGCCAACCGGGATCAGTGAATCCTCGCTGACGCGGAATTCGGCGAGCTTGCGCTTCGGCTCGACCGAAGCTGCGGCGAACTGGCCGCGCTCCGCCTTCGGCAGATAGACGGTGCGGCGCGAGCCCGATCCGAGCTGCATCGCGACGTAGCCGTTCTTGTCCTTGGTGCGGTGACCGAGGACCTGGCAATTTCCCAACTTCAGCACAGTCACGGGCACATGTTCGCCGGTCTCCGTAAAGACCCGCGTCATCCCGACCTTCTGTGCGATCACTCCGGAACGCATCGGCGTGCATCCTGTTCTTTTCGTCCGCTCTCGCGGACTTGAATCCAAACCTAAATTTTAGAGCTTGATCTCGACGTCGACACCGGCGGCGAGGTCGAGCTTCATCAGCGCGTCCACGGTCTGCGGGGTCGGATCGACGATATCGAGGAGGCGCTTGTGAGTGCGCATCTCGAACTGCTCGCGGCTCTTCTTGTCAACGTGCGGCGAACGGTTGACCGTGAACTTCTCGATCCGCGTCGGCAGCGGGATCGGTCCCCGCACCTGCGCACCGGTCCGCTTCGCGGTATTCACGATCTCACGGGTCGACGTATCGAGAATCCGATGGTCGAACGCCTTGAGACGGATGCGAATATTCTGGCCGTTCATTGCCGTTGTCTCTCTTTTTCCGTCATGATCGGGACGGTCCCTATCATCTACGTCCTAGAAGGAAGTCGCATGCTCCGCTTTCGCGGAGCATGCCGAAAGTTGTCGTTACTCGATGATGCTGGCGACGACGCCTGCGCCAACGGTGCGTCCGCCTTCGCGGATGGCGAAGCGCAGCTTCTCTTCCATCGCGATCGGCACGATCAGGTGCACTTCCATCGCGATGTTGTCTCCCGGCATCACCATCTCGGTGCCTTCGGGAAGATGCACAACACCGGTCACGTCGGTGGTGCGGAAGTAGAACTGCGGACGATAGTTGGTGAAGAACGGCGTGTGACGGCCACCCTCTTCCTTGGTCAGGATGTAGGCCTCGGCCTTGAACTTGGTGTGCGGCTTCACCGAACCCGGCTTGCACAGAAC
>JAKFUP010000102.1 GCA_021732625.1 Hyphomicrobiales bacterium | reverse complement strand
GCACTGGCGAAGCGCTCAGCATGGCCAAGCGTCAGGCCGATCTCGATCGCGGCATCGAGCGGATGCTCGCTCTCACAGGTACGAACAACGAGGTGACCTTCAACGTCACGCGCGGCGTGACGCGGCCGGTTTGGGAACCGGGTGGCGGCACCATGAAGCTCTACGCGCTTGCGCGCGACATCGGCAAGCAGATCGGAATCGACCTGACCCAAGGCAGCGCCGGTGGCGGATCGGACGGAAACTTCACTGGCGCAATGGGCATTCCGACGCTCGACGGCCTCGGCATGCGCGGCGGCGGCGGGCATACGCTGCAAGAGCATATCGAGGTCGATTGTCTTGCCGAACGCGGGCGTCTGATGGCGGGATTGCTGGCAACTTTAAGCTAACCCCGCGTCCGGCAACGATTTTCGTCCATCATGTCGCACTAAATCGTCATGCCGCCTCTTGAGCCACTTGGACTGATGGCACACTATTTGCTCGATTGGGCTTCAAAGGAACGCCGATGGACAAGCGCATGAAGCTGAAAATACGTCGCGTTCGCCGACCCGAGAGATACGGCTGATGCTCGGATATCTGATCCGCCGCATCCTCGCCGCGATCCCCGTCATGGGCGTGGTAGCACTCGTCGTTTTCCTGCTTCTGCGCCTGACACCGGGCGATCCGGCCGCGATCATTGCCGGCGATCTCGCAACGCCCGAGCAATTGGAGCGCATCCGCACATCGCTTGGCCTGAACGAGCCGCTGCACACGCAATTCTTCACCTGGATCTGGAGAATCCTGCAGGGTGATTTTGGTGTGTCGCTGATCTCGCAGGTTTCTGTCATCAAGATGATCGGTCAGCGCATCGAGCCGACCATCAGCATCGCACTCTCAACCATCACAGTTGCGATTCTGATCGCCGTTCCGCTCGGCGTCATCGCCGCATGGAAGCACGGCACCTGGATCGATCGCGTGGTGATGAGCCTGTCGGTCCTCGGATTTTCGGTTCCGGTTTTTGTCGTCGGCTATGTTCTCATTCAGATCTTCGCCATCGAATTCCGCTGGTTGCCGGTGCAGGGATTCCGCAGCATCACCGGCGGCTTCGGTCCATTTTTTGAACGCGCCATCCTGCCAACCATGGCGCTATCCTTTATCTACATCGCCTTGATTGCGCGCATCACCCGCGCCTCGATGCTGGAAGTGCTGGGCGAAGACTATGTCCGCACCGCGCGCGCCAAAGGCATCGGTGAAGCCGGTGTCTTGATGCGCCACGCACTGCGTAATGCCGCTGTTCCCGTTATCACCGTGATCGGCACCGGTTTCGCGCTGCTGATTTCCGGCGTCGTGGTGACCGAGAGCGTGTTCAACATTCCCGGCATCGGCCGCCTCACCGTCGATGCCGTGCTCGCTCGCGATTATCCCGTGATCCAGGCGATGATCCTGCTCACCAGCGGACTGTATGTCACCGTCAATCTGGTGATCGATCTCGCCTACACCCTGCTCGACCCAAGGATCCGTTACTGATGGCCATCGACACCATCGAGCCATCGTCGATCTCCGCAGGGGCTGCGAGCGGGCCGCGCGTGAGCTTTCGGCCTTCGAGCGCCATCATCACTATCGCAGCGATCTGTCTGATCGTTGTAGTCGCGTCCGCGATCTTCGCCGGCGTCCTCGCGCCCCAGGATCCACAAAAATTGGCCCCGGCGATGCGGCTCAAACCGGGTATGCCGGGCTTTCCGCTTGGCACCGACGCTTACGGCCGCGATCTGCTCTCGCGCATTCTCCATGGCGGCCGAATCTCGTTGATGATCGGCGTCGGCGCTGCGATCGTCAGCGTCACGATCGGACTGACGATCGGCCTCGTCTCCGGCTTCTTCCGTTGGGCCGATGCCATCATCATGCGCATCATGGATGGCCTGATGGCCATTCCGAGCATCCTGCTCGCGATCGCGGTGGTCTCTCTCTCCGGCGCCAGCCTTAAGACGGTTTTGATCGCCATCATCATTCCGGAAATCCCGCGCGTGGTGCGGCTGGTACGCTCCGTCGTGCTGTCAGCGCGCGAGGAGCCTTACGTCGAGGCAGCCATCGCGATCGGCTCAAGTCTGCCGAAAATCCTGTGGCGGCACTTGATGCCAAATACATTCGCGCCACTGATCGTGCAGGGAACCTATATCTGCGCGTCGGCCATTCTCACCGAGGCGATCCTGTCGTTCCTGGGCGCAGGCATCAATCCGGAAACCCCGACGTGGGGGAACATCATGGCCGAGGGCCGCGCGTTCTTCCAGATTAAGCCATCGCTGATCTTCTGGCCGGGCGTGGTTCTGTCCATCGCTATTCTGTCGATCAACCTGATCGGCGACGCCACCCGCGACGCACTCGACCCCCGCATGAAACAGCGCGGCACCGGCAAATGATCGGCAAGGTCGTCGAGATCAATAATCTTGTCGTCAGTGTCGGCACGCAACCGGACGCTTCAAAGATTCTCGATAATGTCTCGTTACAGGTCAGCGAAGGCGAGACGCTTTGCCTTGTCGGCGAGAGCGGCTCAGGCAAATCGGTGACGTCGCTGACAATCATGGGGCTGTTGCCGAAGAAAATTCTGGTGCCAACCCACGGCAGTGTGCGCCTCGCCGGTGAGGAAATTCTCACCGCCACCGACCGGCATCTGCGTTCCCTGCGTGCCACCACGATGGCAATGATATTCCAGGAACCGATGACCGCGCTCAATCCGGTGGTTCCGGTCGGCAAACAGATCGACGAGGTCCTGCGCACCCATACGAGCCTCGATGCGCGCAGCCGGCGCAAACGCATTCTCGAGATGATGGAGCAGGTGCGGTTGCCGGATGTGGAGCGCATCTTTGCGTCTTATCCGCATCGTCTCTCCGGCGGGCAACGTCAGCGCATCATGATCGCGATGGCGCTGGTTCTTGAACCGAAGTTGCTGATCGCCGACGAGCCGACCACGGCGCTCGACGTGACAACTCAAAAGCAAATTCTCAGCCTGATCCGCGATCTGCAAAAAGATCACGGAACCGCTGTTCTGTTCATCACCCACGACATGGGCGTGGTCGCCGAAATCGCAGATCGGGTCGCCGTGATGCGTTACGGTCATGTGGTGGAGACAGGTTCGCTCGATGCGATCCTGCGCACGCCGACGCAGGACTACACCCGCAATCTGCTATCCGCCGTTCCAAGCCTTGTGCCCCGTGCCGCGCGTCCGGCTACAGCCTCCGCACCCGTGGTGCTCGACACGTCGGAGCTGACGAAGGTTTATCGCGAGCGTTCGATGCTCGGCAAAGTGCGTGAAGTCGCGGCCGCGCAGGACGTGACCTTGACGCTGCACAAAGGCCGCACCCTCGGCATCGTCGGCGAAAGCGGCTCGGGCAAGTCCACCGTCGCACGCTGCATTCTGCGGCTGATCGATCCGACTTCGGGCGGCATACGCCTGATCGGCAGGGAAATCTCGTTCCTGTCGCGGAACCTGCTGCGGCCGCACCGCAAGCACATCCAGATCATCTTTCAGGACCCGTATCGCTCGCTCAATCCGCGCCTCACCGTCGGCGAGACCATTGCGGAAGGCCCGGTCAACTACGGCATGCCGAAGGCGGATGCGCTCAAGCGTGCGCGCGAGTTGCTGGAACTCGTCGACCTGCCGCCCGACGCGATTACACGCTATCCGCATCAATTCTCCGGCGGACAACGCCAGCGCATCGCAATCGCCCGCGCGCTGGCCATGGACCCGGATGTGCTGGTCGCGGACGAAGCGGTCTCCGCACTGGATGTGTCGGTGCAGGCGCAGGTGCTGCAGCTGCTTGACGATATTCAGACCCGGCTCGGCATCGCGCTGCTGTTCATCACGCACGACCTGCGGGTGGCCGCGCAGATTTGCGACGATGTCATCGTCATGCAGCACGGGCGCATCGTTGAGCAAGGTCCGGCCGGCGATATCCTCACCAGCCCGAAGCAGGCCTATACACAGCAGTTGCTTGAAGCGGCACCCGGCCGCGGATGGGATTTTGCCAACTTTCGACCCCTCGCCACTGGCATGGCTGCTCCGGCAAAAACCCGCGACATCGCCTTGAATTCCTGACTACAATGACACCATGATCCGGATCGCAATCGGCGGCTTCCTGCACGAGACCAACACCTTTGCGCCGACGAAAGCGGTCTACGACGCCTTCGTGCACGGCGGCGGCTGGCCGCCGATGTCGCGGGGCGATGCGATTTTCGCGGCGACCGACAACATCAATGTCGGCATGTCCGGCTTCGTCGATGAGGCCCGCCGCGAAGGCTGGGAACTGGTTCCAACCATCTGGTGTGCGGCAAGCCCGTCCGCGCACGTCACGCAAGACGCCTATGAGCGTGTGGTGAAAGTGATCCTCGACGGCATCGCCGACGCGGGCCCGCTCGATGGAGTGTATCTCGATCTGCACGGCGCGATGGTGACCGAGCATCTCGACGATGGCGAAGGCGAACTGCTGGCCCGCGTGCGCAATTTGATCGGCAAGGACTTGCCGCTCGTCGTCAGCCTCGACCTGCATGCCAATGTCACGGCGGAAATGGTCGAACAGGCCGACGCATTGATCGCGTATCGGACCTATCCGCATATCGACATGGCCGACACCGGACGCGCCGCGGCGAAACACCTCGCGCTGTTGCTGAAGTCGAAGCGAAAGTTTGCGAAAGCATTTCGTCAGCCGCCGTTTCTCATTCCGATCAGCTGGCAATGCACCGATCTGCAGCCCTGCAAGAGCATTTACGCAAAACTTGCAGCACTTGAGAGCGACAGCGTTCCGACGCTGTCGTTCGCGCCGGGATTTCCGGCAGCGGATTTTCCTGACTGCGGGCCATCGATTTTCGCGTATGGCCGCACCCAGGCAGATGCAGACCGCGCGGCGGATACGCTCGCCGATTTGATCGGCGCACACGAGAACGACTTCGACGGCAAAATCTACGCACCCGATGACGGGGTGCGTTATGCGATGGAGCGCTCTGGGCGCGCCAGCAAGCCGATCGTGATCGCCGATACGCAAGATAACCCCGGCGCCGGCGGCGACTCCGACACCACCGGCATGTTGCGCGCGCTGGTGCGCAACGGCGCGACCAAAGCCGCGATCGGCGTCATCGTCGATCCGGCGACGGCCGCGGCGGCTCATGACGCAGGGACGGGCAACAGCCTGACTGTGTCGCTCGGCGGAAAGTCGGGCATTCCGGGTGACGCACCGTTCGAAGACACTTTTATTGTCGAAGCTCTCTCGGATGGGCGCTTCATCGCGCCCGGTCCTTATTTCGGCGGCAGCCGCATGAACCTCGGTCCCTCCGCGTGCTTGCGCATCGGCGACGTGCGCGTTGTTGTCGGCTCCCGCAAATCGCAACTCGCCGACCAGGCGATGTTTCGCTTCGTCGGCATTGAGCCGACCGAACAGTCCATTCTCGTCAACAAGAGCTCGGTTCATTTCCGCGCCGACTTCACGCCGATTGCCGAAGAGATCATCATCTGCGCGGCACCCGGCGCGATGCCCGCCGACACTGCGGCGCTGCCGTGGACGCGTTTGCGCCCCGGCATCCGTATCAAACCGAACGGCCCCGCCTTCCCGTCAAAAATCTAGCCATCGTCAAAACCCAGCCATCCATATTTCAGAGAGCCCGGATATCAGCCATGCCAACCATCGATCTGATCGAAAACTTTGCCGACGAACTCACCGCGATCCGCCGTGATTTTCATGCGCATCCGGAAATCGGTTTCGAGGAACATCGCACCTCCGGCATCGTTGCTGACAAGCTGACGCAATGGGGTGTCGAGGTTCATCGCGGCGTCGGCGGCACCGGCGTGATCGGCGTGCTGAAGGGCAAAGGCGGCGGCGCAAAGCGCATCGGTTTGCGCGCCGATATGGACGCGCTGCCGATGGAAGAGAACACCAACCTGCCGTGGCGCTCCACCATTCCGGGCCGCTTCCATGGTTGCGGCCACGACGGCCACACCACCATGCTGCTCGGCACCGCGCGCTATCTCGCAGAGACACGCAATTTCGACGGCACCGCGGTTTTCATCTTCCAGCCCGCCGAAGAAGGCCTCGGCGGCGCACGCGCGATGCTCAAGGACGATCTGTTCAAGCGATTTCCGTGCGACGAGGTTTACGGCCTGCACAACGCGCCCGATCTCGATCACGGACAGGTTGCCGTGTTTCCGGGGCCGGCGATGGCGGGCGCGGACTTCTTCGACATCCGCATCGCCGGCTATGGCAGTCACGGCGCGATGCCGGACAAGTCGAAAGACCCGGTCGTCATCGCCATGACGCTCGGGCAAGCGCTGCAATCCATCGTCAGCCGCAACGTCAACCCGCTGAAATCAGCAGTCCTCTCCATCACCCAGATTCACGCAGGCTCAGCCTACAACGTGATCCCGGGCGAAGCCCATCTCGCAGGCACCGTCCGCGCATTCGACGATAGCGTCCGCAAGCTGGTCCGCGAGCGCATGAAAACGATTGCGGCCGGCATCGCGGCGGCTTTTCAGGTCGAGATCAAGGTCGATATCCGGGATATCTTCTCGGTCCTCGTCAACCACGAGGAGCATTCGCTTGCGGTAGCCGACATCGCCCGCGGCGTTGTCGGGAAGGACAATGTTTCGACAGCTGCCCGCCCGAAGATGGGCAGCGAGGATTTCGCCGACATGCTGCAAGCGGTGCCGGGCGCCTATTTCTGGCTCGGTCACGACGGGTCGGTCCCGGTTCACAATCCTGGCTACGTGCTCGACGACAAGATTTTGCCGATCGGGGCGAGTATCTTCTCGCGCCTGATCGAGACGCGGATGCCGCTATCGGCATAAACGAACTGTGGCCGGACTAACACGATGACCGATCTGCACGATCTTTCCGCCGTTGAACTGCTGTTCGGATATCACGAGAAAAAATTCTCGCCATCCGAAGTGCTCGAAGACGTATTCGCGCGCATCGCGCGCTGGGAACCGCATATCCAGGCGCTCTACGCGTTCGACCCTGACGGCGCGCGTGCTGTTGCAAAGTCCTCCACGGAGCGTTGGGCCAGGAGCGCACCGATTGGCTCGCTCGACGGCATTCCGGCGACGATCAAGGAAAACATCGCGACCAAAGGCGTACCCGTGCCACTGGGCTCGATCACAACAAAACTGGTGATGGCCGAAGCCGATGCCCCGCCCGCCGCGCGCATGCGCGAAGCTGGAGCCGTGATCTATTCCAAGACCACGATGCCGGACTACGGCATGCTGTCGTCCGGCTTGTCGAGTTTTCATCCGCTGACGCGCAATCCGTGGGATCTGAGCAAAAATCCCGGCGGCTCCAGCGCGGGGGCTGCTGCTGCGGGAGCTGCGGGATATGGTCCGCTGCATCTCGGCACCGACATCGGCGGTTCGGTGCGGCTGCCGGCTTGCTGGTGCGGTCTGTTCGCGCTGAAGCCGAGTCTCGGGCGCGTGCCGGTCGATCCGCCTTATGTCGGCCGTGTCGTGGGACCGATAACGCGCACCGTCGAAGATGCAGCGCTGATGATGAGCGTGCTGTCGCAACCCGACGCACGAGACTCGATGAATCTGCCGCCATCCTCCATTCACTGGCAGTCGCTGGAGCAATCTCCAAAGGGTCTCAAAATCGGACTGATGCTGAATCTCGGCTTCGGTATGCCACTCGAAGACGAGGTGCGAACGACGGTCACGACAGCTGCCAAACTATTTGAGGATGCCGGCGCCATCGTCACCGAGGTTCCGACGGCGATGACGCGCGAGATGCTCGCGGGACTGGATGCGTTCTGGCGCGCACGATCGTGGGACGATATCTCGAAGCTAACGCCGGGCGAGCAGAAGAAAGTGCTGCCCTACATCTACGAGTGGGCCGAGCAAGGAGCGAGGCTGACAGGGCTCGATGTGATCCGCGGCTTCAATGCGACCATGGCGATGCGCGCGGCGTCTGCAAAGCTGTTCCAGAGCGTGGACTATGTGCTGTCGCCGGTCTCGCCAATCGTGAAGTTCGCAGCCGAGCTGGCCTCGCCGCTGAACGATCCGGCAAAGCCGTTCGATCACATCGCCTATACGGCGTGCTGGAACATGTCCGAACAACCCGCTGCTTCGATCAACGCCGGATACGACACCAGCGGTTTTCCCATCGGTTTGCAGATCATCGGCAAACGCTTCGACGATCTCGGCGTATTGCAGATGGCAAAGGCGTTCGAGGAAATGCGCGGACCGCAACGTCTGTGGCCGAAACCGCCACAGTAATTGCTAACGCAGCGTATAGTTCAACCCGACATTGAATGTCTCACGGCCTTGCTTCATCTCCGCCGGAAATGGCGGCATGGGCTGAGCGCGGCGGATCGTTGCTGTAGCATCGGCGTCGAGCGCAGCCGAACCCGACCGTCCAACCAGCGAAACTGACAGAAGACGCCCGGAACGATCGATCGTAAAACTCACGCGAGGAATGCCCTGCTCGCCTGCCGCACGGGATGAGGCCGGGAATTGCTTGAAGCGCTGAATGTGGGCACTGATGATCTGGCGATAGGATGCTGCCGCGGCCGCTGACGAAGCTGCGCCCACCGCGGATGGAGCCGCAGGCGCGCGCTGTTCGGCTTTCGGAGCAGCCGTGGTGCGAGACGCTGGAGGCGTTACGCTCTGTTTCTTGACCTGTTTGACCGGCTTTGGCTTCTCGGGTTTCCGCTGCGGCTCCGGCTTGACCTTCCGTTCTTCCTTCTGCTCCGGTGGCGCAGCCACGATCGGCTTTTCCTGCAACGGAGTCGGAGGCACCAGTTCTTCTTTGACGTCCGGCTCAGGGATGGGTTGCGTTTGCGGCTCGGGCGCTTCCTGCGCTGTCGGACCTGGTGCAACGTCGAGCGGCTGGGTTTCCGGAGAAGCCGAAACCGGCACCAGATCGACAAGAATCGGCGGAAGCGGCGTCCCGGCTGTCTGGTTCTGCACGTACCAGTACGCGCCAGCCACAATCAGCGCCGCGTGAAGCAGAACAACAGCGATCGCAGCACCGCTCCAGCGCGGCAGCGAGGACCGCTCCGTCGGTCCGTGAAGGACCAGCGCATTCATTTGGGCGAGCTTCTCGTCTCGAGCCCAACCAGCGCAATCTTCAGATAACCCGCATCGCGCATCAGGTTCATCACTTCCATCAGGTCGCCGTAGCTGACGGTCTTGTCGGCGCGAATGAAAATGCGTTCGGCTTTGTTGCCGTTGGTCGCGGTTTCCAGCGCACGGGTGATCGCGTCACGCGGCAGAGTTTCTTCTCCCACTGCAACAGACAGATCGGGCTTAACCGTAACGAACACCGGTTTGTCCGGCTTTGGTGGCGGCTGCGCGGAGCTTGCCGGGAGATCGACACCGATATCCACGGTCGCGAGCGGTGCGGCGACCATGAAAATGATCAACAGCACCAGCATCACGTCGATGAATGGCGTGACGTTGATCTCGTGGGTTTCGGCGAGATCGTCGTCTGCGGCCCGCCGGCCGCCCAACCGCGCACTCATGGCCGTTACTCTGCCGCGCGCGACAGCATCGGCGAGCGCCTTGTCTGGTCGCGGCTCACCAGAAGCAGGACCTGCGCCGATGCATCGGTGAGCAACGCACGGTATCCCGCGATCGACCGCGCAAAATGATTATAGATCACGACGGCAGGAATTGCCGCAACGAGACCGAGCGCAGTCGCAAGCAGCGCTTCGGCGATACCGGGCGCGACGACAGCCAGGTTGGTGGTCTGGGATTCGGAAATGCCGATGAAGGAATTCATGATGCCCCATACCGTCCCGAACAGGCCCACGAACGGTGCGGTCGCACCGATCGTCGCCAGCGCGCCGGTGCCGCGTCCAATCCGGCGCGCCATCGCCGCTTCGACACGCTCCAGCCGCAACGCGACTCTCTCCTTGAAACTGTCGTCGAAGATATCGCCGGAGAGCCGCGCTTCGTTCGCGGCGGACTGGACAATCTGCGCAACCGCATCGCGGGCATCGCCGACGTCGTTCTGGGCGTAGCGAAGCGTGACGTCGCTTTCCAGCATCGCCAGACGCTGCTTCGCTTGACGGCGCGCACTGTTGATCTCGATTGTCTTTGCGAGCCAGACCGTCCACGTCACAAGCGAGGCAAACGCCAGCCCGATCATTACCGCCTTCACGATGATATCGGCGCTGAGAAACATGCCCCATGGCGAGAGATTTTGTGGCAGCGCGGCGTTTGGCGCCGCCGCTGCCTGACCCGGCAACATCATTCCCATTGACGCGATCGCGCATACGCAACAGCAAATTTGAATGATCTTGTTCCGTTTCAACATACCGAAGCTGCCTGTCGCATTTTTGCACTTGCGCTTGTCCTAACCCTTTTGACAGGGGCGTAGACTAGCGCGGTCATGGAACAACGTCACGAAACGAAAAACAACATTTGCCAGACTTTTAAGCGCTGTTCAGGCGGCGTTTGACTTGCGCTCGCTCTGAATGACCTCAAACCCCTCAAATTTCGGGTGGCCGAGGTAAAGGCTTTCTCCGGTCTTGTTGTCAGCGCGTGCATGGGCGCGGCGGAAATGTTCCGACTTCGTCCAGGCTTCAAAACTGGCCTTCGTTGCCCAGACAGTATGGCTCGAATAGAGCGTATGATCTTCGGCCACGGGGCCGAGCAGAAGGTGAAACTCGACGAAGCCTTCAACTTCGCCGAGATAGGATTCGCGAGCGGCCCAAACCTGCTCAAAGGCCTTCTCGGCACCTTTTTTCACCTGAAAACGGTTCATGGCGATAAACATGCTGTTCTCCAAACCCGATCCGCCGGCCGGATCAAACGGGCATCCGCCCGAACCTTCGTCGCCTGACGTTGAGCGCTACCCCGATGGAATTGCAAGTCAAAATCTGCCTCGCCAAATCATCATTGCGTCCGCATCGCTCCATGAACTCAATCGTGTCGTTCGCCGGCATATTTCACCAGCGCACCGAACCGGTAGATACCGTGGACGAACTTGCTGTACGGCATCGTTATGAAGAAGCCGAAGACAAACCCGAGATGCAGCGCAAGCAGCGTGCCCATCGCGGGTGTCGCGCGCAGCACCAGTAACAGCAGACCGGTGAGCGACGTCAGCAACAGCATGACGATGAAGCCCACATCCATCCCCGCGCGGCTTGTGTCCGCCATGGCCGGATCGCGCTGTCGCTTGGCCAGCATTAATCCGATCGGACCGATTATTAATCCGATTCCACCGACCGTCCCCAGCACCACGGGAAGATCAGTGATGCGATACGGCGCGTGCCAGCCGAATCCGTAAGCATAGATCGTGGCAACCGTGGTCGATGCAAAGCACAGCCAGAACCCGTAGAAGGTCAGATGATGATAAAGCCGGCGGCGATCGCGCGGCTTGTCGCTTTCATTCATGCAACCGACACCGCCGCCATCGAGATAACGAAGCCGCCCGGCGTCCTTGATCGCATCCCAGAACGAAACCGCACCTGTGCTGTTCGGCGACACGTCTTTCCAGAACAGCCGGAATCCCATCGCCAGCGCCAGCAGCGAATAGAGAAATGCCGCGCCGAAGATCGCGACCATCGCTCCATGCGGCATGATCTTGTAGAATGCGCCCTGCCCCACATGCGTGCCGAACATCACGGCTGGATCGTTCAATGCCATGAACGCAATCATGAAGCCCGCAACGCTGAGCGCCGCGGCAAGGCTGATCGTCAGCCCGTTGCGTTGAAATGTTCCAGACAGAAATCGCGGCCACGTGTATGCCGCATAAGAGTCCACGCGCACAGCAGCCAACGCCTGCGGCACGTTGACGGCAAACTCGTGCGGTGTCGCGAATTGGCAGTCGTAGTAACAGGCTCCGCAGCTATGACACAGATTGGCCAGATAATTGAGGTCGCCGGGCGTGAACGCGCGGCGCATTTCCATCGCCGGGAACACCGCGCAGAGGCCCTCGCAGTAACGGCAGGCGTTGCAGATCGTCATCAGCCGTTCGGCTTCGGCGAGGTTTCCACTTGCCGGGAGCGGCGACTTGTTTGCAGCCTGCGTTAAATCCAGCATTCTGTCCTGCTCAATTCCGCACTGTCATGGCGGCTGTGCGACCGGCGACGCGGCCGAACACGCTGCCGATCGTCATTCCGATTCCTGCAGCATAGCCGCGTCCCAGCACATTGCCTGCCATGATCTCGCCCGCGGCGAACATATTGGCCGACGGCCTGCCGTTGCTCATGATCATGCGTGCATCGCGATTCACGCGGGTGCCGAGGTAGGTGAAGGTAATGCCGGGCCGAACCGGATAGGCATAATACGGCGGCGTATCGAGCGGCCGCGCCCAGTGGGTTTTCGGCGGCGTCAATCCCTCGGTGCGGCAATCGTCGAGGATCGTGTGATCGAACGATCCGGGGATCACGGCCGAATTGAACGACAAAATGGTGGCGTCCATTCTATCCGGATCGAGTTCGAGCTTGCTTGCCAGCTCGCGGACAGTCGGCGCAGTGATTGGCGGATACAGCGACGGCATGAATGCGTTGAGCGATTTGGCGTCGAACACGATGTAGGCGATCTGATCCGGCTGTCCCGCGATCAGGCGTCCCCAGATCGCATAGCGCTTCGGCCAGAAGTCTTCGCCTTCGTCATAGAACCGTTCGGCATGCTTGTTGAGGACGACGCCAAACACCACGCAATCGAGGCGCGTGATGATGCCGCCGTCGAATCGGGGCGACCGCGCATCGATCGCCACCGCATGGCATTGCGTCGGATCGCCGACCTCCTGAACGCCATGATCGAGCAGCATTCGCAGAATGGTGCCGCGATTGTACGGCGTGCCGCGAATGAGGAAATTGTCGGCAGCGGCGCCCCAGTATTGCTTCAGCCACTCGATGTTCGCTTCAAATCCGCCAGCTGCCGCGATCAGCGCGCCTGCACGCACGGTGACGGCCTGTCCATCGATACGCGCTTGCGCGGAGAGAAATACACCGTCTCCAATGTCGAGGCCGATCACCTCTGCATCGTAGACCACCTCAACGCCGAGCGCTTCCGCGGTCAGATACAGCGCATTCAGCATCGCGCGGCCGCCACCGAGAAAGAACGAGTTGGTGCGCCCAAGACTGAGTGTGCCGCCGAGCGAAGGCTGAAACCGCACGCCTTGCTCGCCGATCCAGCCCAGCATCTCTTTCGACTGTGCGATCATGAACCGCGCCAGTTCTTCATCGGTATGACCTTGCGTGACGAGCTTGAGATCGTTCCAGAACTCATCCTCGGTATACGGGCCAGTCAGATGCTGGGTCGCTGTGTCATGAGCACAGCGCATGTTGCGTGTGTGGCGCGTGTTGCCGCCGCGATAGAATTTCGGCGCACCTTCGAGCACAAGGACAGATGCGCCCGTCCGCCGTGCACTGATCGCAGCACAAAGTGCAGCATTGCCCCCGCCGATGATCAGAACGTCAAAGCGCCGGGTGAAATCAGGCATCGCGCTCAGGATGTGGTTTTGCGTTGCGCGTCCGCGATCACGCGGCAGATCACCGGCCAGTACTGATCGCCAAAGCCAGCGTCGATGGCTTCAGCCAGCACGGCGTCTGCGTTCTCCGCGCCCGCCAGCTTCACGCCGGTGGATGCGCCGAGTTCGAGCGCATAACCGATGTCCTTGCGGGCGTAGCGCGCCGAGAATGCGCGCTCCGGAAATTGATCCACCAGCATCGCTTTCATGCCGTGATTACGCAGGGCAAAACTGTCCGCCGAACCCTTGGCCAGCGTTTCGAACAATATCTTTGCATCGAGACCGGCACTGCGCGCCATCGCCAGCGCTTCACCGAGCGCAACAACGGTCTGCACCAGAACCATGTTGTTCAGTATCTTGACGATCTGACCCGCGCCGACAGGACCGCAGTGGGTGATATCAGTTGCGAAGGTTGCAAGCAGCGGCCGGATGGTGACGAAAACTGACTCATCAGCGCCAACCATGATGCTCAGCGTGCCGTCTTCCGCCGCTTGGCGCGTGCGTGCAATCGGCGAATCCGCATAGCGCGCGTTTTTGGCGGAAAACCTTGCGGCAAGATCGCGCGTCAGATCAACCGGCGACGTGCCGAGATCGACGATGATGTGCCGAGCCTCGGCGCGTGCCAGCAAACCGTCAGGTCCGCCACAGACGGCTTCAACATGCGCGCCGCTCGGCAGTGCCAGAAAAATAACGTCGCAACGCGAGGCAAGCTCAGCGAGCGACTTTGCATGCGCGACGCCAACTTGCTTCAGGCGCTCAAGCGGCGCGCCATCGCGATCATAACCGACAACCGTCGCACCGCTTTTGCGCGCGAGATTGCGGCACATCGGCTCGCCCATTACCCCGAGCCCGACAAACCCGATCGCCTGCGTCATCTGCGTATTCCGTTCTGCGGAAGATGGCCGCAGCCGGCGACGCATCCTGCGCCTTGTTTATCAGAAGACAGGTTTGGCTTGCCAGCGGTTAGCCTTCGATGGACCGCAAGAGAATCGCGAAGGCGCGGGTTACACCGCAACGCGGCGATGCCGCGTCTGCCGCCCGCGCATCAACTGTTCCGCCGCCTCGATGATCGCGTTGGTCCCGATGCCGTACTCGGCATAGAGATCGTCGATCGTCCCGGTCTGCCCGAACCTGTCCACTCCAAGAGCCTCGACGCGATGACCGAAGACTCCGCCGAGCCAGGCCAGCGCCGCCGGGTGACCATCGATGACCGTCACGAACCCGCAATCGCGCGGCAGCGGAGCGAGCAGATGTTCGACATGACTGAGCGTGCTGCCTCTCTCGCGGCGGTCCCGCCGCGCCGCCTGCCAGCCGCCATAAAGCCGGTCCGACGACGTGATCGCCAACAGACCGATATCGCGCGCATTCTCGCCGAGCAGACCGGTCGCCTCAATCGCTTCAGGAGCAACAGCGCCGGTATACGCAATCACCAGTTCGCAATTCGGCCCAGGCTCGCGCAACCAGTATCCGCCGTTGGCGATATCGCGATCGAGATCCTCGGTCATGATCCGGTGCGGCTGCTCGATCGGGCGCGTCGACAGCCGCAGATAGACCGAACCGCCCTCTTCTCCACCCTCATCGCCTTCACGCTGCATATGCGTAAAACCCCACCGCATGATCGCGGCGAGCTCGTCAACGAATGCCGGCTCGAACGACGCCAACCCATCCTGGGCCATGCCGATCAGCGGTGTCGTGATCGATTGATGCGCGCCGCCTTCCGGCGCCAGAGTGATGCCCGACGGCGTCGCAGCCACCATAAAACGCGCATCCTGATAGCAGGCGTAATTCAGCGCATCGAGGCCGCGCTGAATAAACGGATCGTACAGCGTGCCGACCGGCAGCAAGCGAACGCCGTTGATCGAGTGCGACAATCCAAGCGCTGACAGCAGGATGAAGAGATTCATCTCGGCAATGCCGAGTTCGATATGCTGGCCTTGAGGAGAGAAGTCCCAAGCAAAGGTTGACGGAATTTTTTCACGGCGGAACTGATCGACAACATCCGACTTCGCGAACAGATGCCGCCGGTTGACCCAGCCGCCAAGGTTTGTCGACACGGTCACATCGGGAGATGTCGTCACGATGCGGGATGCCAGCGCGCTGTCGCCTTTTGCAAGATCGTGCAGGATCAGACCAAAGCCCTGCTGGGTCGCCATCTGCGGCGATGGCTGATAGGTTAGCCGCTGCGGTACGGCAATCACATCAGACGAAAGCCTGCGCTGCTGCGGCTGGGCGAACGCAATAGTGTCGATGAAATCTTGCAGGTCCTCGCTCGCAAAAGGCAGGCCCTCGAACCGATCCCATTCATAGCCGGGCCGGATGCCTTGCGTGTCGCGCCAGGTCTGCATCTGGGCCACCGTCATGAGACCGGCGTGATTGTCCTTGTGACCCTGAAACGGCAGACCGACGCCCTTGATCGTGTAAGCAATGAAACACACCGGACGGTCGTGATCGATCGCACTGAACGCCTCGATCAGGCTTTCCATATCGTGCCCACCGAGATTCGACATCAGCGCCAGCAGCTCAGCGTCACTGCGCCGTGCAATCAGCCGCGAGACATTGCCTTGATCGCCGATCTCGTCTTCGAGGCGCTTGCGAAATGCAGCACCGCCCTGAAAACAAAGCGCGGCATAGATCTGGTTCGGGCAACTGTCGATCCATTTGCGGAGCGCCTCGCCACCCGGCTCCGCGAATGCCGCTTGCATCAGCTTGCCGTATTTGACGATCACCACATCCCAATCGAAATTGCGGAACACGGCTTCGAGCTTTTCCCATAATCCTTCACGAACGACAGCATCGAGACTTTGCCGATTGTAATCGACCACCCACCAGGTGTTGCGCAACCCTTGCTTCCAGCCCTCCAGCAACGCCTCGAAGATATTGCCCTCGTCCATCTCGGCATCGCCGACCAACGCGATCATCCGGCCTTTACTGCGATCCGGCATCCAGCCGTGCGCGGCGACGTAATCCTGAACCACCGATGAGAACAGCGTCTGCGCCACACCCAGCCCGACCGAGCCGGTCGAAAAATCGACGTCGTCGGTATCCTTGGTGCGCGACGGATAGGATTGCGCACCGCGCAGCCCGCGAAACTGTTCGAGCTTCTCGCGGGTTTGCCTGCCGAACAGATACTGGATCGCATGGAAAACCGGACTGGCATGCGGCTTCACCGCAACGCGATCTTCCGGCTTCAGGATCGCAAAATACAGCGCGCTCATGATGGTCGCGAGCGACGCGGATGATGCCTGATGGCCGCCGACCTTCAACCCATCGGCGTTCGGGCGGACATGATTGGCGTGATGGATCGTCCATGACGACAGCCACAGCACTTTGCGGTTCAGCGCCGCCAGCAGTTCGTTTCGCGATGGGTTGGCCATTGCCGAGTCCTGTATTCAGTTCAAGGAATGCCCGATGCTACATCCTGATGGATCACGATTTTTCTCATTTTTTATCCACTTAATCTATATTTATGGGATAAGTATTCGAGCTGCCTCTATAATCCGGTAAAATTTCCCATGACCAACCTCGATGCCACCGATCGGAAAATTCTCGCCGCCCTGCAGCGAGACGGCCGCGCGACCATGCAGGAACTTGCCGACCGGGTCGGTCTTTCGCTGTCATCATGCCATCGCCGGGTGCGGCTTCTGGAGTCAAACGGCGTCATCAGCCGTTACGCTGCGATGGTCGACCAGAAAGCGCTCGGTCTGCACGTGAGCGTGTTCATTTCGATCAAGCTGGCCCGGCAAAAGGAAGAAGACCTTTCCCGCTTCGAGACATCGATCTCCAAATGGGATGAAGTGCTGGAGTGTTATCTGATGACAGGCAACCGCGACTATCTTCTGCGGGTTGTCGCGACCGATCTCGCGTCATATGAGACGTTTCTCAAGACCAAGCTGACGCGTCTGGACGGCATTGCCTCGATTGAATCGAGCTTCGCGCTCAGTCAGGTCAAATACTCGATCGCACTTCCGGTCTAGATCCCGTCGAAACCGGGATACGCCGCGGATGCTTGTCAGCACCCCCGGCAGATATTGTTCATGCGGGCCCTGAGCGCGGCATCATCGCCGAGTGTCGGATCATCGAACCTGTTGGCCGGTGCCGGTGATGTTGCGCGGGAGGGAACTGTTGTTTGCAACTGCGCCGGCGGCGCAATTTTGTCGTAACAGGCCAGACGATCGGTCGGGCTCGCAATCGTTTTACAGTCGGTCTGGGCAACTGCGGCGGAAGCCGAGAGGACAACGGCAATCAGAGAAAAGATGAGAAATTGCATTCGCAAAACCTTTTAGCGACGAACGAATATGCGTTCAAATTCTCACAAGGTGGCGCCGCGCGCAACGCGAGGATCGCCCGTCACGCCGATTTCTTGTTGTCTCAAGGCCACGCCGCATAAGACGGGCGGCTTCGCGCGTGTTCGAGCCGTATCTGCCGCCGATAGAGGCCGGGCGACGCGCCGCGATACTTCCGGAAGAAGCGATTGAAATACGCCGGATCGCGAAAACCCAGACCGTAGCCGATCTGCTCGACGGGCAGATCGAGCTGTTCGAGGCGGGTACACGCTTCCCGCAACAAACGCTCATGAATGATGGAGCGTGGTCCGTTGCCTTTTTCACGCTGGCAATGCGCATGCAGTTTGTCGGAGGTCACACCCAGCATCGCGGCATAGCGCGCCACCGTCCAACCGTCGCGATAATGCAATTCCACCATCTGCAGAAAATTGCCGACCAGAGCAATGCCGCCCCCGCGTGCAGCAGATTCAGGTTGCGATTCACGCGGCGTGCCGAGCCGCCACAGATGCAGGCACAGCATCAGAATATGTGACGAGATGAGCGTCGCCCCGCCATGTCCCGGATTTCGCAATTCGGTCTCGATGGCCCGGCACGAGCTCACCATCGTTTCGAGCTGCGCCGTCAACGACTCGCCTTCGATGACCGCGAAGCGATCCGTCGCGCGGCGAAGATCGAGCGCCTCGGCGCTGCCGGCCACGATCTTGATGAGAAAATCGTCGTCCATCGAGATCAACAGACCATGTGCACCTGCACTGACCTCGATCACTGCATCGATGTTACCCGGCAGCCAGAGCAGCGACGGCGCTTCAAGCGTAACTGTCGTCCCTTGCCATGATGCCGTCGCCCGATCACCCTGCAGTAGCATCAGGTGCGCACGGCGTTCGCTCTTTTGGCGGAGAATCCATGTACGCGGCGCGAGTGCTGCGGAAAAAGCTTCGGCCCGGACTGCCAAGGCGACGCCAACCGGCAATCCTCTGAAACCCGCCGATGCCAGCACGGCAGCCCCTCGCTGAGACAATACGCCGCCCAACGCGACGCTTTATTGCCAGAAAGATACAATCTTTCCCCGGTTTCGTCCAATTCCAAGCATCCGGCGACCTCCCCTAACGTCTGGATATTCACGAGCGCCAGCCAATGACGCCCCTCAACGCATCTCTGGGAGGAGAACATGGAAACAAATATCACGCGCCGTATGGCGCTGCTCGCATCCGTTTGCGCCGCTACGTTCGGCTTGATCGCCACAGCCCACGCGCAGGCGTCGCTCAAGATCGGTTACGCGATTTCGCGCACGGGACCCAATACCGGGGGCGCCGCCGTCACCACGCTGCCGAACTACGAATTGTGGGTCAAAGAGGTCAACGCAGCCGGCGGTATCAAGCTCGGCGACAAGCGCGTTCCGATCGAGGTCGTGCAATACGACGACCGCTCGAATGCCGAAGAGGCCGTGCGGGCGATCGAACGGCTGGTCAATCAGGACAAGGTCGATTTCATTCTGCCGCCCTGGGGCACCGGCCTCAACCTCGCTGTCGGTCCGACGCTCAATCGCGAAGGCTATCCGCATCTCGCCGCAACTGCTGTGACGGATCGCGCGCCCGATCTTGCCAAGCGCTGGCCCAACAGTTTCTGGCTGCTCGGCACCAGCGCCGACGCTGCCAAGACACTGGTCGAGCTGCTGACGAAGCTGCGCGACGACAAAGCGATCGGTGACAATGTGGCGATGGTCAGCATTGCCGACGGCTTCGGCATCGATCTATCGACCGCCGGGCGCAAGGCCCTGACCGACGCCAAGTTCAAGCTTACCTACGACAAAAGCTATCCGATCGGCACGCAGGATCTGGCACCTATCATCAATGAGGTGAAGGCGCTCAATCCGGACGTGTTCATCGCATTCAGCTATCCGCCGGACACACTGGCGCTGACCGAACAATCGCGCATCGCCGGACTCAACCCGAAGGTGTTTTATACCGGCGTCGGTACGGCTTTCCCGCTCTATCGCCAGCGTTTCGGCAAAAACACCGAAGGCGTGATGGGGATCGGCGGCTGGAGCGGCGACAGCCCGGCGATCAAGGACTACCTCGCCAAGCACAAGGCCTCGGCCGCGAACGGGGCCGAGCCTGACCGCTGGGCAAGTGCCGTGACGTACGCCAGCCTGCAGATGCTGCAGCAAGCCATCGAGAAGGTCGGCAAGGTCGACCGCGCCGCCGTCATCAAGGAGCTGCAGACCGGTACCTTCGACACGGTGATCGGCAAGGTGAAGCTCGAGAACAACATGCCGACACGTTACTGGTGGGTCGGCCAGTGGCAGGACGGCGAGTTCTACGGCGTCGCACCCGCTGCCAACGACGGCGCGCGCAAGGCCGTCGTGCCGAAGCCGGCGTGGGTGGCGCAATAACGTCACCAACGCCGACGGCTTGAACAATGACAAACGCCATCCTGACCGGCCTGATGCTGGGCGGCATGTACGCGCTGACCGCCATGGGGCTGACGCTCCAGTACGGGGTCGCGCGGATCATGAACCTGTCCTACGGCGAGTTTCTGATCGCTGCCGCTTTCACAGCGCACTGGCTGTTCACCGGATGGGCGCTCAGCCCATTCATCGGGATGGCGTTTGTCGTTCCTGCCGCTTTTGCACTGAACTACGCCGTCTACAAACTGCTGCTCACGCCTCTGGTGCGCCGCGCACGCTCGCGCGATGCGCTTGAAGTCGACAGCATTCTCGCGACATTCGGACTGACGTTCATCGTTCAGGGCTCGATGCAGTCGCTGTTCGGTGGCGCGTACTACAGCTATTCGTATCTGGCCTTCCCGGTGCAGGTGCTCGGCGAAACTCTCTCGGCCAACCGCCTTGCTGCGCTCGGCATCACGGTGGTGTTGGGCGCGGTACTCTATCTCGCACTGACACGCACCCGTGCCGGCACTGCAATCCGCGCTGTCGCCGTCGATCCGGCCGCGGCCCAACTTGTCGCCATCAATGTGGAGCGCACCTCCGCGCTCACGTTCGCATTGGGCGGCGCACTGGTCGCAGCGGCCGGGGTTCTGGTCAGCACGTTCCTGACGTTCAG
>JAKFUP010000006.1 GCA_021732625.1 Hyphomicrobiales bacterium | reverse complement strand
AGCTTTTCCAGATGCTCGCGGGCGGCGTTTTCGTCGGTGTAAATCTTTGGAAGTGCCATGGTTCTAACCTCTGTTAAGGCTAGAATCTCATAATCGTCCCCGGTACGTCAAGTATATAATTGGGAACATAAGCCTAGATTAGGGTGAGTCGCGGCAGCCCGCAAGTACAATCTCTGATTGCATCAAATCAGCCTTGCATCAATTCAGAAATCCGATGCGATACCCTTTCTCTCCCAGTCACCGAAGCGTGTGGGTTCCGGACCTTTCGGTCCCTGGAATTCCTGGCTCGCAACCTCTTTGGGATGGTTCGCGAGCGCGGCCGCTGCGGCCGCTCGCCGCGCTTCAGCTTCGGCCAAAGCCCGGACCGCAGCCGGCGGCAGTTTGCGCCCATCCTGCGACAAAGGCCCGCTCGGCTCCGATGGCGCGCGCGCATCCGAGACCGGAGCCTCGTTCGTCACCACCGATCTCTCATTATCGTGACCCGGCGAGTTCAATTCCGTGCATCCAATTTGTATTCTTGTGAGTATGACGAATGCCTGTCCATCCATCATATATATGACGGAAGCATCGGGTGCAGGCCGGGCTTTACCTCCGGCCAAGAAGAAATTTTGTAACAACTGATCCCGATTCCGAACGTATCGTTATCATGAACTCACCCAGATTGGCCCAGCCGGTAGACGTCCCAGGCCTTGCTGCGCGCCGAATCGCCGCCGATGTCCTCGACGGAGTGCTGCACAAGCGCCGGATGCTGGACGAGCAGCTCGATGGCGCGACCGCGCATCCGGGCATCAAGACATTATCGGACCGCGATCGCGCTCTGATGCGGCGGCTGACGGCCACCTCGTTGCGCAAACTTGGAACTTTGCGAAAACTGCTCGGGCGATTGCTGGACCGCGGCATCCCGACCGATGCGCCACGCGCAGAAAGCGCGCTTCTGATCGGGGCCGCGCAGATTCTCTGGATGGATGTGCCCGATCACGCCGCGGTCGATCTCTCGGTGCGGCTGGTGCAGGCTGATCGCCGCGCCGCGCGTTATGCCGGGCTGGTCAATGCCGTGCTGCGCCGTTGCGCGCGCGAAGGGCGCGAATACGCAGCAGAAGCTGCCGCCGAGCCGGCCGATATTCCAGCCTGGCTGCTGGCGCGATGGACAAAAAACTACGGCCAGGAGACCGCGCATGCGATTGCGATTGCGCTGAGCTATGAGCCGCCGCTCGATCTGACCGTGAAGGACAGCACCGAGCAGTGGGCGGCGCGCTTGCATGGCGACATCTTGCCGACCGGAACGGTTCGCACGTTGCTGCATGGACCGGTGACGATGATGCCGGGGTTCAGCGAAGGGAACTGGTGGGTGCAGGACGCCGCAGCTGCGCTGCCTGCAAAACTCTTTGGCGATGTCGCAGGCAAATCCATTGCTGACCTTTGCGCCGCTCCGGGCGGCAAGACCGCACAGCTCGCACATGCAGGCGCTGAGATGACCGCGATCGACCGATCGCAAAACCGCGTGCTGCGCCTCACCGATAATCTCGCGCGTCTCAACCTGAGCGCCCGGACCGTGGTCGCCGACGCGACCGAATGGGACGGCGAACTGTTCGACGGCGTGTTGCTCGATGCGCCTTGCGCATCCACCGGAACGACCCGCCGCCATCCCGACATCGCCTGGCTCAAGCACGAGGCGGATATCGGCGCGCTGGCAGCGCTGCAAAAGCGCCTGCTGCAGAAATCCGTCTCGCTGCTGAAGCCCGGCGGCACGCTGGTGTACTGCACCTGCTCGCTGGAGCCGGAAGAAGGCGAGCATGCCATCGCGGCCATTCTCGATTCGGACACCAGCTTGCAGCGGATGCCGTTGACGCCCGGCGAAGTCGGCGGCCTTGCCGAGATCATCACCCCGGACGGTGACATGCGGACCCTGCCTTGCTACTTGCCCCATGAGGACCCGCGCCGGGGCGGGATGGACGGCTTTTATGCCGCACGTCTGGTCAAATCCTGATAATTCCCGATCTGTACCAGATATTTAGCAACTGAGAGCGACTGAGAGCTGCAACGGCCTGTTTAGCTGTTCGAAGAGGTGTGTTGCGCAGAATTCCAGATTAAAAGGGTGGACAGCGATTCCCCCGTTTGAAAAGGCGCGCGTGTCCGTCGCACCCCGCAGACGCATCTCCACGATGATTCTTGGCCGATTCGCCAAGAACGTGGCTGCACGCGCCAGTAGCAACTCGCTGGCGTTGTCGGGCCTTTGGCCCGGCCGCACCGACCGCCTCATCATCGCACCTCACGATCTGCGGACCGCAGACGCGACCCGCGCCGCTGAAGTTTACGCCGGGCGTTTCGTTTTCGCCGGCAAGATCGTCAACTGCCACGGCCGCTCGATCTTCGATCTCGAATCGCCGTCGGAGGATTGGGAGGCCGCACTGCTCGGCTTCGGCTGGCTTCGCCATCTGCGCGCCGCAGACACCGCGATCTCGCGCGCCAATGCCCGCGCGCTGGTCGAGGACTGGATTTCCAATCCGAAGCGCAAACGCAAGATCGCATGGCGGGCGGACGTGCTGGCACGGCGAACGATCTCCCTGCTGTCGCAGGCGCCGCTCATTCTCAACGAGACCGACGGCAAATTCTATCGGCGATACCTGCGCGCACTAAGTCGCGAAATTCGCCACCTGCGCTACACCATGATCGATATTGCCGACGGCGTGCCGAAGCTTCAGGTCCTAACCGCGCTAAGTTACGCCTCGCTTTGTCTCGCCAATCAGGGCAGCAATATCCGCTCTGCGACGAAGAAGCTGTCCGACGAACTGCAGAGACAGATTCTGCCGGATGGCGGGCACGTCTCGCGAAATCCTGGCGCGCTGATCGAACTGCTGCTCGATCTGCTGCCGCTGCGCCAGACCTTTGCAGCCAGGAACATCGCGCCGCCGCCTGCGCTGCTCAACGCCATCGACCGGATGATGCCGATGCTGCGATTTTTTCGGCACAGCGATGGCAGCTTTGCGCTGTTCAACGGCATGAGCAACGTACCCTCGGGGCTGATCGCGACCCTGCTCGCCTATGACGACACTCATGGCACGCCGATGTCATTCATGCCGCACACCGGCTTCCAGCGCCTCGAGGCCGGCGCCACCACGCTGATCGTGGATACCGGAGCGCCGCCACCGCCACCGGTCAGCCAGGATGCCCACGCGGGTTGTCTCTCGTTCGAGATGTCATCGGGCATCTGCCGGATCGTCGTCAATTGCGGCATGCCGACAACTGGGCGCGACAACTGGCGATCCTTCGCCCGCGGCACGCCGGCACATTCGACCCTGACGTATCGCGAAACTTCGTCGTGCCAGTTCGTCGAACGGACGACGATGAAGCGGCTGTTGCAGGGCGCGCCGGTCGTCAGTGGACCTTCCAACGTCGAATCCTATCGCGAGGAAGTCGCCAACGGAACGCTGTTGACAACGTCGCATGACGGCTACCTCGGACAGTTCGGCATGATCCACCGCCGCGTCCTGATGATATCTCACGACGGCTTGCGGCTCGACGGCGAGGATACGCTGGCGCCCGCCCCTGGTACGCGGGTGAAGAATGCCAACGACGCCTATGCGCTGCGCTTCCATCTGCATCCGTCGGTCAAGGCCAGCCGTCTCAGCGACGCCCGCGGCGTTATGCTGGTGTTGCCCAATCGCGAGGTCTGGGCGTTCGAGGCGCTCGACGACAAGGTAGAGCTCGAGGACAGCGTTTTTCTTGCCGGCACCGACGGCCCCCGTCGCACTGTCCAGATCGTCATCCCGCAAAATTCGCGTCAGGCCACCAGTATTCGCTGGAGCTTTGCCCGTTCATCCGGCTCACCGGCAGCTGCCACGGCCAAGCGCAATGCCCAGCGCGAACCGGAACTGCCGCTTTAGTTTTGAGGCTTGCAGCACGAACGCGTTGCTTGTGATCAACGTCAGGCATGTCACAGCAACCGGTTCCGCCAGCGCAGAAACCATGCTACGCGGCGACCTCACGCAGACTGATATTTATTCGCCGGATCCTTAGAATGGCCGACCAGCTTCGCCGCATCACCCGCGCCCTTCTGTCGGTCTCCGATAAGTCCGGATTGATCGAATTCGCGCGCGCACTGTCCGGCCATGGTGTCGAGTTAATCTCCACCGGCGGCACCGCAAAAGCGATCGCCGCCGCCGGACTGAAGGTGAAGGACGTTTCCGAACTCACCGGCTTTCCGGAAATGATGGACGGAAGGGTGAAGACACTGCACCCTAAAGTCCATGGCGGCCTGCTCGCAATCCGCGACAACGCCGAACACTCAGAGTCGATGAAGGTCCACGGCATCGCGGCGATCGATCTGCTTGTGGTCAATCTCTATCCGTTCGAGGCAACCGTGCAGAAAGGCGCGAGCGAAGACGATTGCATCGAGAACATCGATATCGGTGGACCGGCGATGATCCGCGCCGCGGCCAAGAATCACGACGATGTCACAGTGATCGTCGAGCCTGCGGACTATCAGGCCGTGCTCGACGAACTCGCAGCACATCAGGGCGCGACCACGATCTCGCTGCGCAAGCGTCTCGCGGCCAAAGCCTATGCGCGCACCGCAGCTTATGACGCGGCGATCTCGAACTGGTTCGCCGATCGGCTCAAGATTCAAGCCCCGGACTTCCGCGCGGTTGGAGGAAAACTGATCCAGGCCTTGCGCTACGGCGAGAACCCGCATCAGAACGCGGCGTTCTATGCCACAGCCGATGTACGGCCCGGCGTTGCCACCGCGCGCCAGCTTCAGGGCAAGGAGTTATCCTACAACAATATCAATGATACCGACGCCGCCTATGAATGCATCGGTGAATTCGACGCAAAACGCACCGCAGCCTGCGTCATCGTCAAGCACGCCAATCCGTGCGGCGTCGCGGAAGGCAGCGACATTGTCACCGCCTATCGCAAAGCATTGGCCTGTGATTCGACATCGGCATTCGGCGGCATCGTCGCGCTCAATCGCACCCTCGATGCGGATGCCGCGCGCGCCATCACAGAGATTTTCACCGAGGTGATTATCGCACCAGACGCAACCGGCGAGGCGATCGCGATCGTCGCGACAAAGAAGAATCTGCGCTTGCTGCTCGCGGGCGGCTTGCCCGATCCCCGTGCGCCGGGCCTGACGGCAAAGACCGTCGCCGGCGGGCTTCTGGTGCAGTCGCGCGACAATGCGGTGGTCGATGACATGACGCTGAAGACCGTAACGAAACGCGCACCGACAGATGCCGAGCTGCGTGACTTGCGATTTGCTTTCCGCGTCGCCAAGCATGTGAAGTCGAACACCATCGTCTACGCAAAGGATCTCGCCACCGTCGGCATTGGCGCCGGCCAGATGAGCCGGATCGATTCGGCTCGCATCGCCGCTCGCAAGGCGCAGGACGCCGCGGTAGAAGCCAAACTCGACAAGCCAATGACCGTCGGCTCTGTCGTGGCGTCCGACGCGTTCTTTCCGTTCGCGGATGGATTGCTGGTTGCGATCGAAGCAGGAGCGACAGCTGTGATTCAGCCCGGCGGCTCGATGCGCGACGACGAAGTCATCAAGGCCGCCGACGAGCACGGCATCGCCATGGTGCTCACCGGCACCCGGCACTTCAAGCACTGACAGGCTTGATTATCGCCGCCCAAATTATCGCCGTATGCCCGGGCTTTCCACGCGCGCCAGCAAGAATAGTCCGGCGACGAAAAACAGCACCAGCACCGCCATCCCGGCTTTCTGATTCAGCGTAATCGCTGTGATCGCACCGACCAGCAGCGGGCCCATGAACGACGTCACTTTGCCGGTCAGCGCGAACAATCCGAAATATTGCGTGATGCGATCTTTTGGCGCGAGCCGGATCAGCATGGTGCGGGACGCCGCCTGCAAAGGTCCCGCAGCAAAACCGATCAGCCCGCCGAGCGCGAGATAGACCTTCTCTGCGGGCGCGGCGAACAACGGGCCGTTTGGAATCGGCGGCGTCACAGGAATGAAAAAGATCGAGTCGCGGCTGATGAGAAGGATCGCAGCGATCGAACTCAGCAGCAGCAAAAGGCTGGCGATGACGACGGTCTTCGGCCCGAGTCTGTCATCGAGTTTGCCGCCGAGCCACGCGCCGGCCGTACCGAAGACCGCCGCGAGGATTCCGAAGGTGCCGATCTGAATCGTATTCCATCCGAACGTGCCGGCCGCATAGATGCCGCCGAAGGCGAACAGCGACACAAGGCCATCGGTATAGACCATGTTGGCAATCAGAAACGCCGTCATGGATTTTGTCTTCCGCAGTTCGGACAGCGTTTCGCGCAGCTCGCGTAAGCCTTCGCGAACCGCCTCGCGAACCGGGCGCTTGGCGGGAACATCCGGCGTGAGCAAGAACATCGGCAGCACGAACACGACGAACCAGATCGCCGTGAGCGGTCCGGAGATGCGATCGCCCTCGAACGTTTTCGGATCAAGGCCGAGGATTGGCGTCAGGCCGAACAGCGTTTTGCCCGATGCGGGATTGGCGGCCATGAACCCGAGCACCAGAACAAGACTGACGATGCCGCCGATATAGCCGGTGGCCCATCCAGTGCCGGACAAGCGGCCGATCCGCTCCGGCGGCACCAGCGTCGGCATCATCGCATTGTTGAAAACGGTAGCAAACTCGACGCCTATGGTGGCTATTGCGTAGGCGATCAATAGCGGAACGATAATCGAGGGATCGCCGGGCTTGCCGATCCACATTGCCGATGCGCCGATGACAAGCAACGCGCCAAAGCCCGCGATCCAGGGCTTGCGCCGTCCATTCGCGTCGGCGATGGCGCCGAGCGCCGGCGACAGCAGCGCGATCACCAGCCCAGCCGCGGCAGTCGCAAACCCCCACATCGATTGGCCCATCTCCGGACTCGAAGCGACGCGCGATGCAAAATACGGCGCGAACACGAACGTGGTGATCAGCGAGAAGTAAGGCTGCGCAGCCCAGTCGAACAGCACCCACCCCGCGACGGCGGATTTGGGGGGATAGGTTGCGGCAAATGCAGCGTTTTCTCCGTCAGCCGCTATGGTGACAGGCCGGTCCATCAAGAAAACTCCCGCCGAATCATGCCGAAGGCGTTGTTCCAGCCTATCTGAAAGCAGATATAGCGACGACAGTATTGAGGTCCTGTTCTCGTTGGGCCGCAAATTGCGAGGGCTGGTTATGATGCCGTTGACCATGCACAGGCGCGCGTTGCTGGCGCTGATGGCGGCAGTTGCGCTGGCAACGACAGCGCACGCGCAGGATGCACGGCGCGAGCCTTATCGCCCCCCGGCAGACGCTGCGCGCCCCATTATTGCCCAGCACGGCATGGTGGTGGGTCAGGAGAAAATCTCTACGCGCGTCGGTGCCGACATTCTGAGCAAAGGCGGCAACGCGGTTGATGCCGCGGTGGCGACCGGCTTCGCCATGGCTGTGACATATCCCCGCGCCGGAAATATCGGCGGTGGCGGCTTCATGGTGATTCATTCCGCGCAAAAGAATGAGGACGTCGCAATCGACTACCGCGAGACGGCGCCGATGGCAGCAACGCGCGACATGTTCCTGGGCGCAGACGGCAAACCGGATACCGCCAAATCGCGCGATCAGGCCCTCGGAATCGGCGTGCCGGGGACGGTCGCGGGATTGGCACTGGCGCTGGAGAAATACGGTTCGGGGAAATTCACGCTCGCCGAACTGATCGCACCCGCGATCGATCTGGCACGCAACGGGTTCGTCATTACCGATGACAACGCCGACACCTTTCCCGCCTGGCATGTGCGGCTGGCGCGCTGGCCTTCGACTTTGAAAGCCATGGCGCGCAATGACGGAACAGCTTTGCGCGAAGGTGACAGATTGTTTCAGGCCGACCTTGGCGAGACGCTGCTCGCCGTCGCCGAGCGCGGGCCTGTGGGATTCTATCAGGGGCCGGTGGCCGAGAAGCTGATCGGAAGCATCCGCGGTGCCGGCGGCATCATGACGCTTGACGATCTCATGGCTTACCGGCCGGTGATCCGTCAGCCGGTGCGCGGTACTTATCGCGGCTACGACATCGTCTCGATGCCGCTGCCGTCGTCTGGCGGCACAGTGCTGATGCAGACGCTCAATATTCTCGAGGGCTACAATATTGGCGACATGGGCGCGGGTTCAGTGAGTACGCTGCATGTGTTTACGGAAGCATTGAAACGCAGCTACGCGGATCGGGCGCGCTATCTCGGCGATCCTGCTTTCGTTAATGCGCCGATCTCGCGGCTGCTCGACAAGGATTATGCCGCGCGTCTGCGCGCCACCATCAATCCCGATCGTGCGACGCCGGCGGCGGAAATTGTCAGCGCGTTACCGGCACCGCGCGAGGGCAGCAACACTACGCATTTCTCGGTGATCGATCGCTTCGGCAATGCCGTGAGCAACACCTACACGCTGAACTTCAGCTACGGCGTCGGTCTGGTCGCCGACGGCACCGGCGTGCTGCTCAACAACGAGCTAGACGATTTCACCGCCGCGCCCGGCGCATCCAATGTCTATGGTCTCGTCGGCTATGAAGCCAATCTCCCCGGCCCCGGCAAACGGCCGCTGTCATCGATGACGCCGACGATTGTTCTGAAGGACAACAAGCCGGTTCTGGTCACCGGATCGCCCGGCGGCAGCCGCATCATCTCTGCGGTGGCTCAGGTGATCGTCAATGTCATCGACCACAAGATGGATGCGGCGCGCGCGGTTGCCTCAGCACGGCTGCATCATCAATGGCTACCCGACCAACTCTATCTCGAGCGCGGATTTCCAGACGATGTCGTCGAGGCGCTGAAGGCCAAGGGTCACGTTATCAATGACCGGCTCGGCCAGACCTCGGCAAACTCTCTTGCGGTAACGCCCGAGGGAATTATCGGCGCGCCCGACCCGCGTACGCGCGGTGCGGAAGCCGCCGGACACTAGACATCGCTTCCGTTGTCATTGCGAGCAAAGCGAAGCAATCCAAATTAAGAGTAAGGACTGGATTGCTTCGTCGCTAGGCTCCTCGCAATGACGAATTAATTCAGCGCGCGAATGCGTAAGGCCCGCCGCGCTCCAGCGCCCGCTTGTAAGCCGGGCGCGCCTGAAGCCGCGCGAGCAGCGCCATCGCCTTGGGATGACCGTCCGCAAGGCCGGCGCGCGAGTTCGCCGCTTCCAGTGGAAAGCTCATCTGAATATCGGCGGCTGTCATCTGATCGCCCGCGAACCATTCGCTGTTTTGCAGTTCGCCTTCCCAGAATGCCATATGTCGTTTCAGCGTCGGATCGACGATGTTCTTGAGCAACTGAACCATCACCATCTTGAACAGGGGACGCAGAATGGCCGGCGCGCGGCCCGGCAGCACCGTGAAGATCAGCTTCTGCACCAGAGGCGGCATCGCGGAGCCCTCCGCATAGTGCAACCAGTAGGTATAGCGCAGCCGCTCCGGTGTCTTCGGCGGCGGGATCAGACGACCATTGCCGTAAGTCTCGACGAGGTATTCGACGATCGCACCGGACTCCGCGATGGTGTTGCCGTTGTCGGTAATCACCGGCGATTTCCCGAGCGGATGGATGGCGCGCAGCTCCCTCGGAGCCAGCAAGTCGGAGCCGCGCTGATAGCACACAATCTCGTATGGTACCTCGAGCTCTTCGAGCAGCCACAGCACGCGCTGCGAGCGGGAATTATTCAGATGATGGACAATGAGCATGACGATCCATGGCGAGAGGTAAAACAGGTCAAGCTATGGTCATAAACGCCCGCGGCTCAGTTGCAAGGCATCGTGCATGCGTGCGGCACCGCACAAGCGAGTTGCTTTGACAGCATGACGCCACTAAGCGACGATCATTTTAACGACGAGACAGAGCAAGAGACGTAGGGGGACAAGAAACGTGAAAAACTACCGTATTGCGGCCATTCCCGGCGACGGGATCGGCTCCGAGGTGATCGCAGCAGGTGTCGAAGCACTCAATGCCTGCGCGGCGCGCGACGGCTTTGTCATCGATTTCGACCATTTCGACTGGGGCAGCGAGCGTTACAAAAAGACCGGCGCATTCATGCCCGCGAACGGCCTCGATCTGATCCGTAAGCATGACGCGATCCTGTTCGGCTCTGCAGGTGCGCCAGATGTTCCCGATCATATTACGCTATGGGGATTGCGGCTGGCGATCTGCCAGCCATTCGACCAATACGCCAACGTGCGGCCGACGCGTATCCTGCCAGGTATTTCCAGCCCGCTACGTAACGTGTCCGGCCCCGAACTCGATTGGGTCATCGTGCGCGAGAACTCCGAAGGCGAATACGCCGGCGTCGGCGGGCGAGTCCATCGCGGCTTGCCCGAGGAAGTCGCGACCGACGTGTCGATGTTCACGCGCGCTGGCGTCCAGCGTGTGATGCGCTTTGCCTTCGGTCTTGCCCGTTCGCGGCCGCGCAAACTGCTCACCGTGGTGACGAAGTCGAATGCCCAGCGCCACGCCATGGTGATGTGGGATGAGATTGCCGCCGAAGTCGCTGCTGAGTTTCCCGACGTCACGTGGGACAAGATGCTGGTCGATGCGATGACCATGCGCATGACGCTGAAGCCGGAAACCATCGACACCATCGTTGCGACCAATCTGCACGCCGACATCCTCTCCGATCTTGCGGCAGCCTTTGCCGGCTCGCTCGGCATCGCGCCGACCGCGAACCTCAATCCCGAACGCACGTTTCCATCGATGTTCGAGCCGATCCATGGCTCGGCCTTCGACATCATGGGCAAGGGAATCGCGAATCCGGTCGGCACCTTCTGGTCGAGCGTGATGATGCTGGAGTTTTTGGGCGAGACGAATGCAGCCGCGCGGCTGATGCGCGCCATCGAGCGCGTCACCGCCGACAAATCGCTGCACACGCCGGATCTCGGCGGCAAGGCGAAAACCACCGACGTAACCCGCGCCGTCTGCGAGGCGCTGGCGGGAGACAACGGCTAACTCAAAACAAACAAACGACCCAGGGAGAACTTCATGAACGCGCGTCAACTCTTGCTAAAATCTTTACTAGCGATGGCGGCAACTGGACTTGTCGCAGGATTCAATCCGGCATCGGCGCAGCAGCCGTTTCCATCGCGGCCTATTACATTGATTGTTCCGGCTGCCGCCGGTGGCCCGACCGACGCAGTGGGCCGCATGATCGGCGATTCGATGAGCACGACGCTCGGACAGCAAGTCATCGTTGAGAACATTGGCGGCGCCGGCGGCACCATCGGTATGGCCCGCGTCGCGAAATCCGCGGCGGACGGCTACACGGTTGCGGTCTGGCACATCGCGCAATCGACCGCGCCGTCGCTTTACGACAACCTGCGGTACAATGTGATCGATGATTTCGACTCGATCGGACGCATCGCCGATGTGCCGATGACGCTGGTCAGCAAATCCGACCTCGCCGTCAAGGATGCCCCGGCATTGATCGCGTGGATGAAGGAGAAGCAAGGAGCAGCGACCTACGCCCATGCGGGTATCGGATCGGCGTCGCATCTGTGCGCACTGTTGCTGATGAGCGCGACCGGCACCAAGATGACGGCGGTGTCCTATCGCGGCACTGGTCCAGCCATGAACGATCTGATCGGCAAGCAGTTCGATATGATGTGCGACCAGACCACCGGCACGACAGCGCAGATCAAGGCCGGAACCATCAAGGGTTATGCGGTGACCACACCGAAACGGCTGAAAATCCTGCCTGACTTGCCGACGCTGGACGAGGCCGGCATCAAGGGTTTCGAGGTCGCGGCGTGGCACGCGATGTGGGCGCCGAAGGGTCTGCCGGCCGATGTGGCTGCCAAGCTGAACGCCGCGTTGCTCACTGCGCTAAAGGATCAGAAGGTGATCGACCGGTTGGCCGCATTGGGAATCGAGCCTGTTAGCGCCGACAAGGCGACGCCCGAAGCTCTGAAATCGCACCTCACCATCGAAGTCGAGAAGTGGGGCAAGGTCATCAAGGCCGCAGGCGCGAAGGGGGAATAGTCATCTACACAACAACTCACCGGCCCGCAGACGAGTAAGCCGCGGGCCGGTAGCGCCGTGCCGTCATCTGTGACATGGATGTTGCAGAACAATAGGGTGTTGCACAAGAATCCCATCGCGGAGAAACGCCGATGCAAAGCCCGGCTCTGAACGTCCCTACGCCTGCTTACCTCGCCGACGAAGAATTCGGCATGTTTGCCGACTCGGTGAAGAAGTTTCTCGACGAGCACGCGCCGTCAAAGAAACTCGATCAGTGGCGGCGCGACGGCGTGGTCGAGCGCGACCTGTGGACCAAGGCCGGCAAGGCGGGGCTGCTCGGCCTGTCAACATCGGACAAGTACGGCGGCGTCGGTGGCGACTTTCGTCATGAAGTGGTTCTGATCGAGGAGACCACCAAACGCGGCCTCGATGCCTGGGGCGTGTCGCTACACAACGGCATCGTCATGCCGTACATCGAGGCTTACTGCTCGGAAGAGCAGAAGAAGAAGTGGCTTCCGAAACTTTCCAGCGGCGAGTATGTGTCCGCCATCGCAATGACCGAGCCGGGTGCTGGCTCCGATCTGCAGGGCGTGAAAACCACCGCCACCCGTCAAGGCAACCAATACACCATCAACGGCTCCAAGACCTTCATCACCAACGGGCAGACCGCGAACTTCGTCGTGGTGGTGACGAAGACCGATCCGAAGCAAGGCGCCAAGGGCACTTCGCTGATCGTTGTCGAGACTGAAGACGCGGACGGCTTCGCGCGCGGACGCAACCTCGACAAGGTGGGGCTGGAAGCCGCCGACACCTCGGAGTTGTTCTTCAACGAGGTGCGCGTGCCGACATCGAATCTGATTGGCAACGACGAGGGCCGCGGCTTTTATCAGTTGATGGAAAAGCTCCCGCAGGAACGACTCATCATCGCGGTGCAGGCGATTGCGATGATCGAGCGCGCGCTGGAAGTGACGATCGCTTACGTCAAGGAGCGCAAGGCGTTTGGACGCGCAGTGTTCGACAACCAGACCGTGCAGTTCAAGCTCGCCGAGTGCAAGACCAAGGCCACCGTCGCCCGCGTCTTTGTCGATCACTGCATCGGGCAGCATCTCGAAGGCAAGCTTGACGCCGCCACCGCCTCGATGGCGAAATACTGGCTCACCGATCTGCAAGGCGCCATTATCGACGAGTGCCTGCAGCTCCATGGCGGCTACGGCTACATGGACGAGTATGAGATCGCCCGCATGTACAAGGATGCGCGCGTGTCCCGTATTTACGGCGGCACCAACGAGATCATGAAGATACTGATTTCACGCACGATCTGAACATCGGAGATCGCGCGCGAAAATCGTCGTAAACCTGTAATGTGAGGTTCATAAGCATCTGAGCTCAACGGACTCTGTTGCGTATGACAATGTGGTTTCGCCTTGCGACGGTACTCTCGATCGGACTCTGCGCGGCGAGCCCGGCGCGCGGCCAATCCGTGGCCGATCTGCCTCCGAAACCATCTCTCGCGTCGTCCCTGCCCGGCAACGGCGATCCTTATGGTGCACGGGCCTGGCTGGCGCAGCATGGTGTCGTGTTCGGCATTATCCTCACCGAGGATGTATTTTCCAATCTTCAGGGTGGACTTCGGCGCAAGACCATCACGTCCGGCAAGCTCGAGACCATTATCGGCGTCGATCTCGAAAAGCTCGCAGGCGTGCGGGGGCTGACAGCTTACGCCAGCATTTTCCAGCTGCACGGCTCGACCGGGCCGGGTCGCGAACTGACCGGCAGTCTCAATACGATTTCGAACATCGAGGCATTGCCGACGACGCGTCTGTCTGAACTCTGGCTCGAGCAATCGTTCTGGGACGGCAAGGCGTTTCTGCGCGCCGGGCAGCTGGTGGTCGACACGGAATTTCTGTTCAGCCGCTATTTCTCTTACTTTATATCGAGCGACTGGCCGACCAATCCAGCGGTGAACATCCCGAGCGGCGGCGCGGCTTACCCGCTCTCGACGCCCGGCATCCGCTTGAAACTGGACCCGACACCACAGACGACTTTTCTCGTCTCAGTGCTCAACGGCGATCCGGCTGGTCCGGGTTTCAACGACCCTGAATTGCGCAACAGGTATGGACTGAATTTCCGCGTCAAGGATCCGCCTTACGTGATCGCCGAAGGGCAGTACCGCTATAATGAATCGCCCAAGGCCACAGGCCTTGCTGGCGGCATTCGTCTCGGCGGCTGACATCATTTCGGCAAGTTCGACGATCTGCGTTTCGACATCAACGGCTTCTCGCTGGCGAATCCGTTTTCGTCGGGCGTCGCGCGCAGGTTTCGCGGCAACAGCGGCGTCTACGCGGTGATCGACCAACAGCTCTATCGGCCGCAAGGCGGTGACGCCAACTCTGGCATTCTGTTGTTCGGCCGCGTCTCCGCAAGCCCGGGCGATCGTAACCTGTCAGACTTTTATGCGGACGGCGGAGTGATCTTCAACGGCCTGATCCCGGCGCGGCCCGACGATGCGTTTGGCGTGTCGTTTCTCTACACGCATATCTCGCACCGCGTTCGCGGCTTCGATGCCGACACTGTTCTTTTCAGGAATTTGCCGGCGCCGTTGCGGGGCTACGAACTTTCGTTTGAGGCCAACTACTCTATTGCGATCGTACCGGGCTGGACGGTGCAGCCGATGTTCGCGTTCGTCAAAAATCCTGGCGGAAATATCCAGAACCCGCTGAACCCCATTCCCGGGGAGCGGATCAAGGACGCGACGCTGATCGGCGCGCGCAGCGTCATCAGATACTAGGCCCCAAAAGAACTGGCCCCAAAACACAAAGACCGCCTCGCGGCGGTCCTGTGCACATCCGGCTTCTTTTTCAGTCTTTCTGGAGCGGGCGAAGGGATTCGAACCCTCGACCCCAACCTTGGCAAGGTTGTGCTCTACCCCTGAGCTACACCCGCATCCGAAAGACGGCGGAAAACGGCCCGCCGGAGGGGTGTCGTATGCCAAATGCGGCGGGTGAATGCAACAGCGAGAGCGTTAACCGGAACCCCTTGCCGCGCTGCCATTTGCCTCAATCGGCTGATTGCAAAACGCCTATCCGAGCGCCATTTAGGGCAGGAACGTGCTAGAACCCCCACCATTGCCAGAAATCGAAGAGGATCGCGTGACCATACTCGAACAGGGCGGCGGTACGCCCGCGCCAGGCCCAACCGACCTCATCAAGGACACAACCACTCAGACGTTCGTCAAGGACGTGATCGAGGAATCGAAGCGCCAGCCGGTGCTGATCGACTTCTGGGCGCCGTGGTGCGGGCCCTGCAAGCAGTTGACGCCCATTATCGAGAAGGCCGTGCGTGCGGCCAAGGGCAAAGTGAAACTCGTCAAAATGAACATCGACGAGCATCCGCAGATCCCGGGCCAGATGGGCATCCAGTCGATCCCCGCCGTCATTGCGTTCGCCAATGGCCAGCCCGCCGACGGCTTCATGGGCGCGGTGCCGGAGAGTCAGGTCACAGCTTTCATCGAGAAACTGACCAAGGGCATGCCCGCACCGGGCGACGACATTGCGGAAATCCTGCAGGAAGCCGACGCCGCGTTCGCCGCCGGCGATCCTGCGACCGCTGCTTCGATCTATGCCGAAGTGCTCGGCATCGAAGCCACCAACATTCTGGCGCTTGCTGGTTTGGCCCGCTGCTACGCGCAGACCGGCGCACTCGAACAGGCCAAGCAAACGCTGGCGATGGTGCCGGAGTCCAAGCGCGAAGACGCGGCGGTGAAAGCCGTTCAGGCGATGATCGACCTCGCCGAGCAGGCGCAGTCGCTGGGGCCAGTGACCGAGCTTGAGCAGAAGGTCGCCGCCGATCCGCTCGATCATCAGGCGCGTTTCGACCTGGCAGTCGCGCTCAATGCCGCAGGCAAGCGCTCGGAGGCCACCACGCATCTGCTCGATATCGTCAAGCGCGATCGTAAATGGAACGACGACGGCGCGCGCAAGCAACTCATCCAGTTCTTTGAAGCGTGGGGCGGCGCCGACGATGCAACCACCGACGGGCGCAAGCGGTTATCGACCATCCTGTTTTCGTAAAGGCCTCGTTCCGGACAAAGTCCGCTTTGAGGTTGACCGTGACGATTCAATACATGCTCGATGACGCGCGGGGACGCTGATGCCGATCAATGCCGAATACCGCGGCCCAAGCGAATTACCGGAGATTATTCCGGTATTTCCGCTCCCGGGAGCATTGCTGTTGCCGCGCGGGCAGATGCCCCTGAATATCTTCGAGCCGCGTTATCTGGAGATGGTCGATGATGCGTTTCGAGATGGCCATCGCCTGATCGGCATGATTCAGCCGGACATGGCTCACTCGCCGAAAGCGGATAAGCCCCAGTTATTCCGTGTCGGCTGCGTCGGACGCATTACGCAGCTCGCGGAAGCGGGTGACGGCCGCTACATCCTCGAATTGACCGGCGTGTCCCGCTTCAAGGTCGTCGAAGAAAAGGCCGTGTTGACACCGTATCGCCAGTGCAAGGTCGATTTCTTTACATTTGCCGATGACTTCACCGCGCGAAAGGGCGAAGACGAAGTCGACCGCGAAGCCTTGCTCGAAGCCCTTACCAGCTTTCTCAAGGTCAACGATCTGAAGGTCGATTGGGACGGCGTCGAGAACGCGCCGAACGAAGCGCTGGTCAACGCACTGGCGATGATGTCGCCTTACGGTCCTCCAGAAAAGCAGGCGCTGCTCGAAGCGCCCGACTTGAAGACCCGCGCGGAAATCCTGATCGCGGTGACCGAGATGGATCTTGCCAAACGCAGAACCAGCGGCAGCGAGCCACCGCTTCAGTAGAGCATGATCCCGAAAAGTGGGGACCGGTTTTCGGATCAGATTATGCTCAACAAAAATGGCCCGAAGGAATAGCCGCCAACCGCAATGCGGCTGATATTCCATTGCCGTGAAAGCGTGCTAGAAAACGCGAAACGCGAGATGGCACCAAGGACGGCACGCATGAACTCATCGACTGAACGGATGGAAAGCCCCGTCGATCCGAAGTTACTGGAAATTCTGGTCTGCCCGATGACCAAAGGTCCGCTTGAATTCGACAGCGCGCGGCAGGAGCTGATCTCACGCGCGGCGAAACTGGCTTACCCGATCCGCGACGGTATTCCGATCATGCTGCCGGAAGAAGCGCGCAAGATCGACTGACGAACGCGTACCCAATTCGAAAACTCGGAATGTGAAGAAGGCAACGATGCTCAAGATCTGGGGCAGAAATACCTCGTCCAACGTTCAGAAGGTGATGTGGGCGATCGGCGAGATCGGCGTTGCGCATGAGCGCATCGATGTCGGCGGGCCGTTCGGTCAGAACAGGGAACCACCTTATCTGGCGATGAACCCCAACGGCGTTGTTCCGACGCTGGAGGAAGATGACGGATTTATCCTGTGGGAATCGAACGCCATCGTTCGCTACCTCGCAGCGAAACACCGCACTGGCGGATTGGAGCCGGCGGACATGCGCACACGCTTCAGCGCGGAACGCTGGATGGATTGGCAATCGTCGGTTGCCAACCCCGCGATCATTCCCGTGTTCTGGGGTCTGTTGCGGACGCCGCCCGAAAAGCGCGATCTCAATGCGATCGCTGCCGCCAAGATCAAATGCGAGGATGCGCTCCGGATCATGGATGCGCAGCTCGCGAAGACCCGCTTCATGGCCGGCGATGATTTCTCATACGGCGATATTCCGCTCGGGCCATTCGTCTATCGTTACTTCCGGCTCGTGCCTGATCATCCGCCGCTGCCGAATGTCGAGCGCTGGTACGCGGACATCACCGCACGCCCGATGTTCAAGCAGCATATTCTGGATATCCCGTTCGTCTGAACTCTAACACGGCAGGCAGTCATGCCCCTTTCAAGCCGACTGTTGATTGCACTAACCGTTCTCACACTTCCGATGGGAATTTCAACACCTGCGCAGGCCGACGATACAAAGATTTGCTACAGCGCCGGCAGCGCCGCCGATGACACGATCCGGTCTTGCACTCGTCTGTTGCGCAACAAGAAGCTGACGGGTCAGCAACTCACCAATACATTGTCGTGGCGGCTGATAGCCTACATGAAGAGGGGCGACGTTGACGCCGCGCTGCAGGACGCTGATGACATGATCCGCGCCTCGCCGTCGTCGAACACCGGCTTCGGATTGCGAGTCCAGGTCTGGGTACGCAAGAACGATCTGGAGCGGGCCAAACGCGATGCCGACGACGCGATCCGCCTCGGACCGAAGGTCGCCGGTTCCTACAATTCGCGCGGCTTCGTTCATCATCTTCTCGGACAATACGATCAGGCGATCGCCGATTACGACCAAGCCATTCGCCTTGATCCCAAGGAGGCGGCCTTCGTGAGCAATCGGGGCAACAGCTGGCAAGCCAAGGGCGACTACAACCGCGCTATCGCGGATCAGAACGAAGCGATCAGATCGAACTCAAAGCAACCGGCATTCTACAGCAGCCGCGGGAGTGCCTATCGCGATATGGGCGATTTCGACCGGGCGCTTGCGGACTTCGACCAGGTTACAAAAATGAATCCAAGGCTGGCTCCGCCCTTCGCGGGCCGCGGTCTGATCTGGCGTGCACGCGCGGACTTCGACCGAGCGATTGCCGAATTCGATCAGGCCGTCGAACGCGATCCGAATTTTCTTTCAGCCTATGTCGGCCGCGGCCTCGCGCGCGAATCCAAGGGTGACATAGACGCTGCCAAGTCGGACTTCAAAAAGGCACTGGATCAGGGGACCACCACACAAGTTCCTGGCATGAATGTTGGTACCATGTATGTCGCGGGCGATCGCTTTAGGGCAATCGCCGAGGCCCGCCTGAAAGTTCTCGATACAGCTGTCGCGCCGCTACCAGCGCCGCCAGCTCCTGCAGCTATCAAGCAACGCCGGATCGCTCTGGTGATCGGCAACGGTGCGTATGCCGGTTTGTCCAAGCTCGCCAATCCGGCCAATGACGCCGCAATCGTTGCGAAAAATCTTCGCGACATCGGCTTCGAGGTCAGCGAAGGCATCAACCTCGACACGCAAAAAATGAAGGACACGATCAACGGATTCCTTCGTAGCGCATCGACCGCAAGCATGGCCGTGATGTTTTACGCGGGTCACGGAATGCAGGTCGATGGCAAGAACTTTCTTGTTCCGATCGACGCAAGGCTCGACAGTGCCGAGGGGTTTACGTCCAGCCTGAGCGATATTGATACCATTCTGGCAGGTCTCGACGACCAGATCCGCACCAACATCGTGATCCTCGATGCCTGCCGGGACAATCCGACGCTCCAGCAACCAGCAGCGGTGGTTGCTAGCCGGTCGGCTTCAGTACGATCGGGACTCGCGCCGCAGTCCAGGCTCGGCGCTGGCGCGACAATCGGCGCGGGAACGCTGGTCGCGTTTGCAACGGCACCGGGTCAGGTGGCGCTCGACGGCGATGGCAGCAACAGCCCGTTCTCCGCCGCACTTGCGCGGCACATCGCGACGCCGGGACTGGAAGTGCAGCAAATGCTGACACGCGTGCGCGCCGAGGTGGTTGCGGCCACCAAAAACAAGCAGGTGCCATGGTCGAACTCGTCGTTACTCGGAGAGGTTTTTCTGGCGTCGCGCTAGAAGCGTTTTCAAGCGAAGTGGGAACCGGTTCGCGTAAAAGAAAACGCATCAAAACAAATTCTAAAGCGCCTCACCCTTCAACAGCCGCGGTACATCGCCGGTCAATCCCGCCGCCTGACGAATGAATGCACTCTTGAGTGGCGGCAAACGATCGACCAGACCGAGACCGATGTCGCGCACCATGCGCAACGGCGTCACGTCGTTCGAGAACATGACGTTGAGTGCGTTGGTCGCGACGCCCATCGCCATGGTGTCAAAGCGCCGCCAGCGCTGGTAGCGATCCAGCACATCGGCCTGACCAATATCGATGCCAAGCCGTGCCGCATCGACCACGGCCTCGGCCAGCGCCGCGGCATCCTTCAGACCCATATTGAGCCCCTGCCCTGCAATGGGGTGAATCACGTGGGCCGCATCGCCGATCAACGCGAGGCGCTCGGCAATGAACGATCGCGCAACGAAATAGCCGAGCGGAAACGCGCGCGGCTTATCGACGGCCTTGATCTCGCCAAGGTGAAGACCGAACCGCTGCTCAAGCTCGCTGTGAAAGTCCTGCTCTGACAGTGCGACGATGCGTGCGGCATCATCGCGTTTCTCGGTCCACACCAGCGACGAGCGATTGCCCTTCAGCGGCAGGATCGCAAACGGCCCCGCTGGCAGGAAATGTTCTTCCGCACGGCCCTGATGATCGCGCTCGTGACCGATGGTGACGACGATGCCGGACTGATCGTACTCCCAGCCATGCGTCGCGATGCCGGCACGCTCGCGCAGTTTCGAGCGCGCGCCGTCTGCGGCAACCAAGAGGCTCGCTTCGACCACATCGCCATTGGCGAATTCGACCGCGATGGAATTGTCGCGCGATTGATAGCCGCTCACGGCATCGGAACGCAGCGTCACGCCCTCCGCTTCCGCGCGCGCAACCAGCGCATCGATCAGCTGGCGGTTTTCCACCATATGCGCGAACGGCTCACCCGGCTCGACGTCGCCCCCGAACGTCAGGAATGTCGGCCGCATCGCATCGTCAAGCCGGCTGTCGGTCACCACCATGTCGAGAATCGGCTGCGCGCCGGCAGCAACCTGCTCCCACACGCCGATCGCATCGAACATCCGCCGGCAGGCCGCGACGATGGCCGACGCGCGCGGATCGCGGCTCGGCCGATTGGCCAGCGCGGGATCGGCGACAATCACGGGAATGCTCTCACCGAGCCCCTGCCGCAGGGCCAGCGCGAGCCCAAGCCCCGCGAAAGCGCCTCCGCAAATGACAATCCCGCGCTGTCCGGTCATGAAAATCCGTATCGGCTATTGCCAGTCATCTATAGCCGGGCGAAACAGCTTCCCCAAGCGTGCTTGCGGCCAGTCTATCAGAGCCGTCA
>JAKFUP010000156.1 GCA_021732625.1 Hyphomicrobiales bacterium | reverse complement strand
TGAGATGCCGTATCGCTATGGGTTCGGGACCTGAAACGTCATCCCGCTCATCAAATTCTCGGCGATTCAATTGCCAAACATCTTATCCCGGTGACCGGGTGCCGCCAATTGCCAATCACAGCAGCATATGCGTTGTCCCGGACTTGGTTACCGGCAGAAATGGCAATGACAACAGCGACTTCCGCACCGGCAAGCCTGAATCTTTGCTCTAGGCTTTCTTCTTCACGTCTTTGATATTGGTGAAGGCGATGCCCTCGGCCCGTTCGCGCGTATAGCCGAGATAAAACTCGTTCTTGGCGAGGAACACCGGGTCGCCATCGACATCATCGGCGACGCCCGAGCCGTTGTTGGAGATAAATGTCTCCAGCGTCTTGCGATCGTCGGACGATATCCACCGCGCCAGCGAAAATTCGCTGATCTCGAAATCAACCGGCAGGCCGTATTCGGCATCAAGCCGCGCCTTCAGCACGTCGAGCTGCAACTGCCCGACCACGCCGACCAGCGCCGGTGCGCCGTCACGCGGACGGAACACCTGCACGACGCCCTCTTCCGACATTTGCTGCAAGGCTTCCTTGAGCTTTTTCGCCTTCATCGCGTCGGTCAGCCGCACGCGGCGCAGAATTTCCGGCGCGAAAGACGGCACGCCGACGAACACGATGTCCTCGCCCTCGGTCAAGGTGTCGCCAATGCGCAGCGAACCGTGGTTCGGGATGCCCACCACATCACCAGCATAGGCTTCGTCCGCCACCGCGCGATCCTGTGCGAAGAAGAACTGCGGCGACGACAACGGCATCGGCTTGCCGGTGCGCACCAGCTTCGCCTTCATGCCGCGCGTCAGCTTGCCCGAACACAGCCGTGCGAACGCGATGCGGTCGCGATGGTTCGGGTCCATGTTCGCCTGAATCTTGAAAACGAAAGCTGACATCCGGGCCTCGTCGGCCTCGACCTTGCGCCCGCTGGCCTCCTGCGCGCGCGGCGGGGGCGCGTATTTGCCGAGACCTTCCAGCAGATCGCCGACGCCGAAGTTGCGCAGCGCCGAGCCGAAGAACACCGGCGTGAGATGTCCCTCGCGAAACGATTCCAGATCGAACGGCTTGCAAGCCTCCGACACCAGCGCGAGTTCTTCTTTCACCGCAGCGACGTCGAGATTGGCGTTGCGGCCGCCGAGATCGGCGATGTCGATCTGCTCGGCCGCGCCAGTTTTCGCACCGCCGCCTTCAAGCAGGCGGATGCCGCCGCTCGCGATGTCGTAGGTGCCGAGAAAATCGCGCCCCCGTCCCACCGGCCACGTCATCGGTGTGGTGTCGAGCGCCAGCGTCTTCTCGATCTCGTCCATCAGGTCGAACGGATCGCGGCTTTCGCGATCCATTTTATTGATGAATGTGATGATCGGAATGTCGCGCAGCCGGCACACCTCGAACAGCTTGCGCGTGCGCGCCTCGATGCCCTTGGCCGCGTCGATCACCATCACCGCGGAATCGACCGCGGTCAGCGTGCGATAGGTGTCCTCGGAGAAGTCTTCGTGGCCCGGCGTATCGAGCAGATTGAAGACGAGGTTCTCGAACTCAAACGTCATCACCGAGGTGACCACCGAAATGCCGCGCTCGCGCTCGATCTTCATCCAGTCGGAGCGCGTGTTGCGCCGTTCGCCCTTGGCCTTCACCTGCCCGGCGAGATTGATCGCGCCGCCGAACAGCAGCAGCTTTTCCGTCAGCGTGGTCTTGCCGGCGTCGGGATGCGAGATGATCGCAAACGTGCGGCGGCGCGCGACCTCGGCTTTCAGCGAGGATGCGGGCGCGGCAGATGCAGTCGATGGCGTGGCGAGATCGGTCACGGCTGTGAGTCTGTTGGTTTTCAGTGTGCCCGCGTGTCGCAAAGAAAGGCGGCAGGATCAAGGGGTACCACCCAACACCGCTAAACCTCTATTCGATACACCCTAATACATGCACTTGCATCATTATCGCGGTTCGCCTAGATCGGACGCAGAAGCAAAAAGGAGAACGCGACGATGGCCTGGACGATCCTGTTTATCGCGGGGCTGCTGGAAATCGGCTGGGCCATCGGACTGAAGTTCACCGAAGGCTTCACGCGGCTGGTGCCGTCGGCCCTCACAGGCATCTGTATGGTCGGCAGCATTGTGCTGCTTGGACTGGCGCTAAAAACACTGCCGGTTGGCACCGCCTATGCGGTCTGGACCGGCATTGGCACGGTCGGCACCGCCATTCTCGGCATCGTGCTGTTCGGCGAGCCAGCCACCGCGTTGCGGCTCGGCTGTATCGCACTGATCGTCAGTGGCATCATTGGACTAAAGGTCGTGACGTAGTCATCACCCGGCTAGATTATTTCACCGTCTGAACGATCCAGTACGTCACCGCCGAAATCGCGGCAGACGCAGGAATCGTGATCACCCACGCATAGACGATCGAGCTGGCCACATTCCAGCGCACCGCCGACGAACGCTTGGCCGCGCCAACGCCAATGATCGCGCCGGTGATGGTGTGCGTGGTGGATACCGGCACGCCCAACCATGTCGCGGCGAACAGCGTCGCCGCGCCACCGGTCTCGGCGCAAAAGCCCTGCATCGGCGTCAGCTTGGTGATACGCAGCCCCATGGTACGCACGATGCGCCAGCCGCCCATCAGTGTGCCGAGCGCCATCGCCGCCTGACACGACAGCACCACCCAGAACGGCACGCTGAATTCCGTCCCGAGATAGCCTTGTGAAAACAGCAGCACGGCGATGATGCCCATGGTTTTCTGCGCGTCGTTGCCGCCATGCCCGAGTGAATAGAGTGACGCGGAAACGAATTGGAGAATACGGAAGGCGCGGTCCACCGCGAAAGGCGTCGATCGCACCGACAGCCACGACACGATCCACACCAGAACCAGCGCCAGCAGAAATCCGACCAGCGGCGAGACAACGATCGCGAGCAATGTCTTGGTCAGCCCGGTCCAGAGCATCGCCGACAAACCGGCCTTGGCAATACCGCCACCGACCAGACCGCCGATCAGCGCGTGCGAACTGCTCGATGGGATTCCGAGCCACCACGTAATCAGATTCCACGCGATCGCGCCGACGAGCGCCGCAAAGATCACCGTGGGATCGATCACGCTGGGTTCGATGATGCCGGTGCCGATGGTCTGCGCCACATGCAGGCCGAAAAACAGAAACGCGATAAAATTGAAGAATGCCGCCCACGCCACCGCATACTGCGGGCGCAGCACGCGGGTCGAGACGATGGTCGCGATCGAGTTTGCAGCATCGTGCAGACCGTTGAGAAAATCGAACAGCAGCGCAACGCCGATCAGCGCGATCAAAATCGGAAGGGTCAGGGTGGTGTCCACCGGCAATCCGCTTTCAGACCTGTTCGATCAGGATGCTGTTGATCTCGTTGGCCACGTCGTCGAAGCGATCCGAGACTTTTTCGAGATGCTTGTAGATTTCATTGCCGACGATGAAATCGATGGCATTGGCATCGCGGTGCTTGATGAAGAGTTCTTTCAGGCCGATGTCGTGCAGATCGTCGACCCGGCCTTCCAGCTTGGTCAGCTCCTCGGTGATTGCGTTGAGCATCGAGACGTTGTCGCCCATGGCCGTCATCAGCGGGATCGCGCGCTGCACCAGATTGGCGCATTCCACCAGCAGCGAACCGATCTCGCGCATTGGCGGCTCGAAAATCCTGACCTCGAACAGCAGCACGGCTTTCGCGGTCTGCTGCATCTGGTCGATGGCATCGTCCATCGACGTGATCAGGTCCTTGATATCGCCGCGGTCGAACGGCGTGATGAAAGTCCGGCGCACCGCGGTCAGCACTTCGCGGGTGATGTTGTCGGCCTCGTTCTCGAACTGATTGATGCGCTGGCAATGGACGACCGTATCGTCGCCGCCCTTCAGCATGTCTTGCAGCGCGCGGGCGCCCTGCACCAGCGTCACCGAATGTTGCGCGAACAGGTCGAAGAACCGCTCTTCCCGCGGAAGCAGCGCCCGAAACCAGCGAAGCATCAGTCCTTACTCCCGCAAATGGCTATGTCACAAAAGTGTCATAAATCATTCTGGAAGCAAAGCGCGCTGTTTAGCCCCGCCGGACCGGGTCATCCACCGTTTTATAAGGATCGATCTAGTTCAGCCGCTACAGCGAACGGCGGAAATAATGCGCGATTTCGCCGATTACGCCGCGGCGGAAGGTCAGCACGCAGACCACGAAAATAACGCCCTGGATCACCAGCACCCACTGGCCGAAGCTCGCCAGATACTGCTGCATGGCGATGATGACGAACGCGCCGATCACCGGCCCGAACACGGTGCCAAGCCCTCCCACCAGCGTCATCAGCACCACCTCACCCGACATGGTCCAATGCACGTCGGTGAGCGAGGCATTCTGCGCCACGAACACTTTGACGGCACCGGCAAGTCCGGCAAGCGCACCCGAGAGGATGAAAGCCATCAGTTTGTATTGATCGGTCTTGTAGCCGAGCGAGATGGCGCGAGGTTCGTTTTCACGGATCGACTTCAGCACCTCGCCAAACGGTGAGTTGATGATGCGATAGATCAGCAGGAAAGCGAGCAGGAAGATGACCAGCACGACATAGTAAAGCGTGATCGGCTTCGACAGATCGAAGATGCCGAACATCATGCCCTGCGGCACGCCCTGAATGCCATCTTCTCCGTGGGTAAAGGGCGTTTGCAGATAGACAAAGTAAAGCAGCTGCGAGAGCGCCAGCGTAATCATCGAAAAGTAGATGCCTTGCCGGCGAATTGCGATCAGGCCGGTGATAACGCCAAGCGCAACTGCGGCTGCAACGCCGAGAACGATGCCGATCTCGGGGCTGACGCCCCAGACCTTTGCCGCATGTGCAGTGACATAGCCCCCGGTGCCGAGAAACATGGCGTGGCCGAACGACAGCAGGCCGCTGTAGCCAATCAACAGATTGAACGCACAGGCAAACAGCGCAAAGCACAACGCCTGCATGACAAAGAACGGATAGATGCCCGACACCGGCACCATCACCAGCAGCGCCGTCATGATGAGGAACGCCCACATCTCATCTCGAATGAATGGCTTCGAGACGCCGTCTGCCGAGGATGTTGTCATGGTTGTCATAATGGTACCGCCGATTTGAAGGTCTTGAACGGCACTAGGCCGCCCGTCCTGTCAGTCCCTGAGGTTTCACCAGCAGCACGAGCACCATCAATACGAACACGACGGTGTTGGAGGCTTCCGGATAAAAATACTTGGTCAGGCCCTCGATCACGCCGAGCGCGAAGCCGGTGATGATCGAACCCATGATCGAGCCCATGCCACCGATCACAACGACGGCGAACACGACGATAATGAGATCAGCACCCATCAACGGGCGCACCTGATTGATCGGTGCCGATAGCACACCGGCCAGCGCAGCAAGGCCAACGCCAAGCCCGTAGGTCAGCGTAATCATCAGCGGAACATTGATGCCGAACGCACGCACCAGTGTGGGATTCTCCGTCGCGGCGCGCAAATAAGCACCGAGTTGCGTCTTCTCGATCAGGTACCAGGTGGCCAGACAGACCACGAGCGAGAACACCACGACCCAAGCGCGATAGATCGGCAGATACATGAAGCCGAGATTGACGCCGCCCTTGAGCAGATCCGGGATCGCATAGGGTAGCCCCGACGAGCCGAAGTAGTTCTGGAACAGCCCCTGCACGATCAGCGCGATACCAAAGGTCAGCAGCAACCCGTAAAGATGATCCAATCCGGTCAGCCATTGCAGCATGGTGCGCTCAAGCAGAATGCCGAACAGCCCGACAATGGCCGGCGCGAGAATCAGCGCCCACCAGTAGTTCAATCCGGAATACTGCAAGAGGAAGTAGGCCACGAACGCGCCCATCATGTAGAGCGCGCCATGGGCGAAGTTGATGATGTTGAGCATGCCGAAGATCACCGCGAGACCGAGGCTCAGCAGTGCGTAGAACGAGCCGTTGATCAGGCCAACCAGAAGCTGGGCGTAGAGAGCTTGCATCGCGAACGGTCTTTCGTGCTCAGACTTTCATAGCAGATGAAGGCCCCGGCGGCGCTAGTACCCGGTTTCGGAAGTTCGCCAGCCATTGCGGCACTATCTTACACGAACTTCGGAAACTGAAAGGTACTAGCAAATTTTCGTTCCAATACCGCTTTCGATCTGGCGTTCCTGATGCCGGACTTGCAACAAACGCTGCAGGAACGTCAGATCGGCGGTATTAGGCCGCCGGACCTTCCTCAACTCACTTCTTCAGGAGCGGACAGGCGCTTTCCGACAGCGGCCGGAAAGCCTTGTCGGCTGGCGTCGTGCCGATGAGCTTGTAGTAATCCCACGGGCCTTTCGATTCCGACGGTGTCTTCACTTCGAACAGATAGGCCGGGTGAATCTTGCGGCCGTTCGGCTGGATTTCACCCTTGCCGAACAGTGCGTCATCGGTCTTCATGTCCTTCATAAGGGAGACGACTTTGGCGCCATCCTTCGGATTGCCGCCGTTGGCGTCGAGCACCTTGAAGTAGTGCAGCAGACCCGAATAGACGCCCGCCTGCACCATGCTTGGCTGCGCCTTGTTCTTCGAACGCTCCGAGAACTTCTTGGAAAACGCGCGAGTCTGGTCGTTCAGGTCCCAGTAGAACGTCTCGGTAAAGTTGAGGCCCTGCGCGACATTCAGACCGAGCGAGTGAACGTCGGTGATGAACAACAGGAGACCGGCGAGCTTCTGGCCGCCCTTGACGATACCGAATTCGGCCGCCTGCTTGATCGAGTTCGTTGTGTCACCGCCGGCGTTGGCGAGACCGACGATCTTCGCCTTCGAGGCCTGCGCCTGCAGCAGGAACGACGAGAAGTCGGCGGTATTGAGCGGATGCTTGACCGCGCCGAGCACCTTGCCGCCCGCCTTGGTCACCACGGCCGTGGTGTCTTTCTCGAGTGCCTGGCCGAACGCGTAGTCGGCGGTCAGGAAGTACCAGGTATCGCCACCGGACTTCACCAGCGCGTCGCCGGTCGAGTTGGCCAGCATGTAGGTGTCGTAAACCCAGTGAACGGTGTTCGGCGTGCACTGCGCATCGGTGAGAACCGACGACGCCGCGCCTGAGTTGATCATCACCGCGTTCTTTTCCTTGACCAGGTTGTTGATCGCAAGACCCACACCTGAATTCAGCACGTCGACGAACACGTCGACCTTTTCCACGTCGATCCACTGGCGGCCAATGTTGGTGCCGACGTCTGGCTTGTTCTGGTGATCGGCGGAGACCATTTCGATCTTCCAGCCCTTGGCGAGCATGCCGGAATCCTCGATCGCCATCTGCGCGGCAATCACCGATCCGGCACCACCGAGGTCAGCGTACAGACCCGACATGTCGGTCAGCACACCGATCTTGATGTTCTTGTCTTGCGCGAATGCGCCGGTCGCGGATGCCAGCACAAGCGCCGACCCCAGCATCAGTGCAGAAAATTTGCTTTTCATTGTGTCCTCCTCAGAACCCTGTTTGTTTACAGTTCTTATTCTCACACCCCGAGATAGGTGTGCAGCTTGTCCATATTCGCTTCCAGTTCGGAGTTGGCGAAACCCTCGACGATCCTGCCATGCTCCATCACGTAAAACCGGTCGGCCACAGTCGAGGCGAACCGGAAATTCTGCTCGACCAGCAAAATCGTGAACCCCTGCTGCTTCAGGCGGGCAATCATCTGGCCGATCTGCTGAATGATGACGGGCGCGAGACCCTCGGTCGGCTCATCCAGCATCAGGAAGCGCGCGCCGGTGCGCAGGATGCGCGCGATCGCCAGCATCTGTTGCTCGCCGCCCGAGAGCTTGGTGCCCTGGCTGTTGAGCCGCTCTTTCAGATTCGGAAACAGTTCGAATATCTGGTCGAGCGTCAGCCCGCCTTCCCTCACCTGCGGCGGCAGCATCAGATTCTCGCGCACGTCGAGGCTGGCAAAGATGCCGCGCTCCTCCGGACAGAACGCGACGCCAAGGCGGGCGATCTTGTCGGATGCGGTGCGGATAATGTTCTGGCCTTCGAACTCAACCGAGCCGGTGCGCTTGCCGATGATCCCCATCACCGATTTCAGCGTCGTGGTCTTTCCAGCGCCGTTGCGGCCGAGCAGTGTGACGACCTCGCCTTCGGTTACGTTGAAGTTCACGCCGTGAAGGATGTGGGATTCGCCATACCACGCCTCGAGGTTCTCGACAGTGAGGACAGTTTTTCGCGAAACGGCTGGCGCGCTGCTCGCGGAACGGGTCATTGCTGCGGCATTGTTCGCGGGATTACTCATGGCGGGATTACTCATGGCCCGCCCCCAGATAAGCTTCCTTGACGCGCTGGTCCTTGGACAGTTCGGCGTAGTTGCCTTCCGCCAGCACCTGCCCGCGTGTCAGCACGGTGATGATATCGGACAGGTGGGCGACGACGCTGAGGTTATGTTCGACCATCAGGATCGTGTACTTCGCCGAGATCCGCTTGATCAGCACCGAGATTTTGTCGATATCCTCATGGCCCATGCCGGCCATCGGTTCGTCGAGCAGCATCATGTCCGGATCGAGCGCCAGTGTCGTGGCGATTTCCAGCGCGCGCTTGCGGCCATAGGGCATTTCGACCGCTGGCGTTTTGGCGAAGTCACTGAGGCCGACATCGTGCAGCAGTTCCTCGGCGCGCTGGTTGTAGACATCCAGCACCGACTTCGACCGCCAGAAATCGAATGAGTTGCCGTGCTGGCGCTGCAACGCGACCCGCACATTTTCCAGCGCCGTGAGGTGCGGAAATACCGCCGATATCTGGAACGACCGCACCAGCCCGAGCCGGGCGACCGCCGCCGGTTGCAAGGACGTGATGTCCTGACCCTTGTAGAGGATCTGACCCTTGGTCGGGGTCAGGAACTTGGTCAGCAGGTTGAAGCACGTCGTCTTCCCGGCCCCGTTCGGGCCGATCAACGCATGAATGCTGCCCCGGCGGACCTTCAGATTGACATCCCGAACCGCGACGAAGCCGGCGAATTCCTTGGTCAATCCGTGGGTCTGGAGAATAAACTCATCCGACAATCAAGCTTCCCCCACCGGCCTTCTGCGCAGCGCCCCTGCACGCAGCCGATTTTCTGTTATAAGGCTTTGATCTGCCGATGATTTAGCGGACGTTCGCCACTCGGCAAATTCACTCCGGCGGAATATGCAGCGAATGATGACGATTGTGCAAGCCGCAATGCTGGGCGGCGTTTTTGCCGCGGCTAATCCAGTATCACGGTTTTGAGATACCGGCACGAGCCCGACACGCAAGCGTCGGTTAATCCTGTTTGAATTGCGATGCCCTGATTCATGAAGTCTTGGCATCTCTGGGTTGAGGATCAGGCGAATTTCCCGATCTTCGGAACAGGGCCATGGAATTTCAGGGATCAAAACCCTCGGTTGTCAGATCGATCAAACAGCGCGATCTGCTCAACATCTGGCTGCGCGCCTGGGCAAAAAACCAGCGCGCGCCCGAGATCGCCGATTTTCAGCCTGACCGGATTGCGGACGAAATGGCGGATCTGGTTTTCCTGTCGGTCGTTGAAGAAAATGGCGCTCAGCGTTTTCGGATCGACGATGACGGCCACCGCCTCGCCGATGCGTTCGGCGCGCCCGGCAAGGGCAGCTACCTTGACGATTACTTTGGGCCGAAGCTCGCGCCGACCATTATGCCGGTTTATCGCGAATGCGCCCAGCGCGGATTGCCCGCCTATACGATTTCGATGGTGAAGGACGTCTACGATCGTGACGTGGCCTACGAGCGGCTAATCCTGCCGTTCTCGGAAGGACACAGCATCACGCGCATGATGGCATCGCTCAAGACTATCTCAGACGATGGCTGCTTTGAAATCCGTAACCTGATGCGCGGCCACGACGTCATTCCCGAGTTCAATGTGCGCGTGATCATCGATCGCGACCTTGTTCAAACACGAAACAGCAATATTCCCGACGTCGTCGAATTCAGCTGAATAATTTCAAATTGCCGTTTAATGCCATCTGGTGTCACCGTATGTGTGTGATTCGGGGTGGTTGGGGATGGACTTCACCGAAGCGGCGCCTTCCTCCGTCAAATCGATCAAACAGCGCGACCTTCTGAACACCTGGCTACGCTTGTATTCCGATCACTGCGGTCCGCCGCCCTATCGGGACTATCGTCCGGGACGTATCGAAGACGAACTGCTCGACATGATGGTTTTCAACGTCGTCGGCCAGTGCGCCGACGCGCGGTTTGAGATCGTCCACGAAGGATCGCGTCTCACGGCGATCTACAGCAACGATCGGCCACGGACCCGGGACGAACTCCGTTTTCTTGACACCGCAATCGGCCCGGTGCGCTATGCGGCTGTCTATCCGAAATACCGCGTCTGTATCGACAGCCGGCGCCCGGTCTATTCGATCTCCCGCGTGTTCGACGCGAACGGAACCGAAGTGTCATACGAGCGCCTGTTGCTACCATTCGGCTCCGCGCAGCGGATCGAGCACATCGTCGGTTCCTACAAGAGCATCAGTCTTGACGGTCGTTTTCAATTCAGCGACCTGATGGGACCGAATACGCGCGCACCGATTCCGGTCCTCCGAGCGGTCATCGATCCTGGTCTCTACAAACCTGCACATCCGCAGCAGCGGCCCAGCGACGACATCGTCGATGCCTGAGCGACCGCCTGACTCAACTGTGAACAAGCAACTGTTTGCAGGCTGTTGTTAACGCTGTTCAGGTAGCTTGCCCTTGACGGATTTGACAACGACGATGGCCGCGATCCGGATTTTGCGGTTCGGCAGGAGCCTTCAACAATATGGACCGCCGCCATGGATAACCCGCGAGATATCGTGTTTGAAAGCGCCGGTCCATCGGCGGTCAAATCCATCAAGCAGCGCGACTTTTTGAATACGTGGCTGCGGCTCTATGCGCACGACCAGCAGTTGCCGAGGCTTGCTGACTATCGGCCTGAGCGGATCGAGGACGAGGTCGCCGATATCGTCTACTACTCGGTCGATGCCGGTCGCGATAAGTTGCCCCGCGTCGTTATCGAAAGCCAGGGAGCGCGGTTGGCCAATGCCTACGGCAAAATCGGCGGCGGTCAGGATCTCGACATATTTCTCGGGGCGAAGCTCGCGCCGGTCGTGATGCCGATTTATTATGAATGCATTCGCCGCCGGCTGCCGATATATACGATCTCGAAGGTGGTCGATAGCCGGGGGCGCGACGTCGATTATGAGCGCCTTCTGCTGCCGTTCTCGGATGGCGATAGCGTCACGCGAATCCTCGCATCGCTCAAGACCATCAGCGAAGACGGCGGCTTCGAAATCAGCAATCTGTTGCGCGGCAGCGATGCGCTGCCAGTCTTTGCATTGGGCTGCGTGATCGACCGCGATCTGTTTCACGCCAAGCCGGCAGGCGGCTGCGCGTCCGACATCATCGAATTCAACTGAATTTGGGAGCCAATGCAGTCGGCGCCTTTAAGGTTGCGATTGCACTTTCGCGTTGTAACAATCGCAACGTGATTCGGCAGATTGGGCTCATGGATTTCACCACCGCAAACGCATCGGCCATCAAATCGATCAGGCAGCGCGACCTGCTGAACGCATGGATGCGGTTGTTCGCACAAACACGCAAGCTGCCGCGTTTGGAGCACTATCGTCCGGACAGGTTTCAGGAAGAACTTCCGGATATCTTCGTGTGCGGTGTGCAGTACCGCGATGGGCACCCGCGAATCGTGATCGCCGCCGACAGCATGCGCATGCATCCAGCATTTGGGCCGTCGGGCATAGGCCAGACGCTTGACGATTACATGGGTCCGAAGATGGCGCCGGTTGTGGTTCCGCTTTATCTCGAATGCATTCGCCTGCAACGCCCGGTCTATACGATATCGAAACTCGCCGACCGCGATGGCCGCCCGGTCGAGTACGAGCGCCTGCTGATGCCGTTTTCCGACTGCAATCGCGTCACCAGCGTCGTCGCTTCGCTGAAAGCGATCAGCGAGCACGGACAATTTGAAGTCACCGACCTGATGCGCAACGACAAGTCACCACCTGTCTTTGCGCTGAAGGCCGTAATTGATAGCGGTACTGCGCCCGATAAACCCAACCGCTTCGCTCCCGCGATCGAGCTCGAGTTCGACTGATCTGCGCAGGCCGCGCCTTACGCAAAACTCCTGTCCGCTACTTTTTCGCAGCTGGAATCTCTTTCGCGTAAACCTCTGGCTTGAAGCCCACCATCAATTTGCTGCCGAACTCCAGCACCGGCCGTTTGATCATCGACGGCTGCGCCAGCATCAGTTTGATCGCCTTTGTCTCTGACAATCCTGCCTTATCGGCGTCAGATAGCGCGCGAAACGTCGTGCCGGCACGATTGAGAACACTCTCCCATCCGGCTTCCTTGCACCAATGCACCAGATGCACCCGGTCGATCCCGCTCGCCTTGTAGTCATGGAATTCATAGGTGACGCCGTGGCCATCGAGCCACGCACGCGCTTTCTTCATCGTGTCGCAATTCTTGATGCCGTAGATCGTCGCGCTCTTTGCCATATTCGCCTTGTCCCTTTGCCAATTCGACGTTGGCCAACAGCCTGCTCCCGCACGAGCCTCTCACAGTTCCTGTCCACAACTTCCTGAAAGCTCGAGACTGGGATACCCCAAATACTTAGGTATTGACCTAAGTATTAAGATCGCCTAGTCAGAAGCTCTCGCATCTCTGGAGCACCGATGGCCCAACCCGCCATGATGGACGCAAGGCCGGTCGACAGTGTGTTCCGCGCGCTGTCCGATCCGACACGGCGGCATGTGCTGGAGCGGCTGAGCCGCAGCCCGGCATCGGTCAGCGAACTCGCCGCACCGTTCGACATGGCGCTGCCGTCATTCGTCGGTCATCTGCGCATTCTCGAAGGCTGCGGACTGGTGCGGTCTGCAAAGACCGGCCGGGTACGCACCTACAAGCTGGTGCCAAAGCGGTTGCAACTCGCCGAGGACTGGCTCTCCAAACAGCGCACGCTGTGGGAACGCCGCCTCGACCAACTCGATTCCTACTTGCTCGAACTCAAGGACAAGACCAGCACATGACTTCATCGGTTTTCAAATTCGACCCAAAGCTCGATCTGCTCCTCGAACGCGACATCGACGTGCCGCCCGATCTGGTCTGGACCGTCTGGACCACGCCGAAGCACCTGCGGCACTGGTTCGTACCGAAGCCGTGGACCATCACCGACTGCGAGATCGACCTGCGGCCCGGTGGGATGTTTCGTAGCACCATGCGATCCCCCGAAGGTCAGGAGTTTCCAAACACCGGCTGCTATCTCGAAGTGGTACCGAACCAGCGGCTGGTGTTCACCGACGCCATGCTGCCCGGCTTCCGGCCGTCGCAAAATCCGTTTTTTACCGCGGTTCTCTCGCTTGAGCCGAAAGGCACCGGCACGCGCTACACCGCAATGGCGATCCACCGCGACGAGGACGGCCGCAAGAAGCATGAAGAGATGGGATTCCATAATGGCTGGGGCACGGTGGCAACCCAGATGGTCGAATACATCAAGACCAGGATGTGAGGCGGACGCCGCCTCACCGGCTGGAGGTCAACCTCAACCACGGCGCCAGATGGAAGGCACTCATCAGTGCATACATCATAGCCATACCCGTCAGCGGTGAAGCATGCGCGGTCGCGCAAAGCGCCGCGGATGCGCCGGCTTCAAGAAAAACAGAGAGGACCGCCATCAATGCAAAAACTGGCGCGGCAGCAAGGCCGAGCCAGCCTACCGCGCTGCGCATAGTGCTGCCATGGTCGCGAAACGCGCGTTCACCGACCGATGCCTCAGTCATGTTTCGTCCCACCGTTACGTGCCGTTATACGTCTTGGCGATTGCGCAACGCCGCCTCTCCGGCCTCCGACACCTCGACCCATTTTTTGTCAGGCGCGGCGTCAGGAACGTAGCTGTCGTGCCAATTCCACCACTTGTATGTCGGCGTCTGCGGATAGCCTTGCGGCGAGTCCTCCCAAACCTCCTGACGGCCAAGCGCCGTGATGTCGAGGTAGCTCCAGGTACTGCCCATCGCTTCATCGCCACGACTCTTGATGAAGTAGGTCCGGAAAATGCTGTCACCTTCGCGGATGAATGCGTTGGTGCCGTGCCATTCGTCCACACCGAAGTCGAGGTCGAAGCTGTCGGTCACGGTGACCCAAGGCATCTCCCACCCCATCCGCTCTTTCAGGCGCGCGATGTCAGTCTGCGGTGCCCGCGAGGCGAACACCAGCGTGGTGTCACGGGCATTCAGGTGCGAAACATGGGCAACCTGATCGGCGACCATCGAACAGCCGCGGCAAGCCTGTTCGGGCCAACCATGAACACCGGGCTCAAAGAAAGCGCGATAGACGATCAACTGACGGCGGCCAGCGAACAAGTCGAGCAGGCTCGCTTTGCCTTCTGGTCCTTCGAACACGTAATTCTTCTCGACGGCCAGCCACGGCATCCGCCGGCGCTCAGCGGCGAGCGCGTCGCGGGCGCGCGTCAGCGCTTTCTCCTTCACGAGCATTTGCTCACGGGCGGCTTCCCACTCCTGCTGCGACACCACGGGCGGGCGAGCTTTCAGGGTTTCATGTTGCATGGTTTTGACTCCTGCTTTCAAACTTAAACAACAGTACGCGGTCAGCCCGGCAGACGCGCGGCGTATTCGTCCTTGAGGCGGCTCCAGCCGTCCCAGAACGGCTCGCTCTTCTCGCCCGTGATGCACGCAACCAGCACATCGAGATGCATGTGCCAGCCGGCACTAACCTTGAGCGTGGTGTCGCGATCCGGCAGACGGCGGTGAATAACCGTCAACAGCACCACGTCACCCTTCGGCTCGATCTCGAACGTGACGCCGTCGCTGCTACCCCATGTGATGGAAAGTTTGCGCGGCGGATCGAGTTCGGTGATCCGGCATTCCATGCTGTGTTCCGCCGATGCGCCGGGCGGGCGCGTTCCGCGTGGAGCGTTCAGCTCGCCGTTGCGCCAGGTCAATTCGAACGCCGATCCGACTGTCATCGCCATCTCGCCTGCGGCGAGCCACTGCTTTCGCAATTCGCTCTCGGTGAGATATTTCCAGACGCGCTCAGCGGGGCCGGGCAGACGGCGCTGGATCGTCAGCGTGGCGGGCTCGGTGAGGACGCCGTAAGCGGTGCGGGTCACGACTTGAGTCATCGGCCGTCTCCTTTTTTCTTCGGAATTTTGTTGCGGGGTTTGTTGCGGGTTTTGTTGGCAGTCTTGTTTTTGTTCGTCTCGCTGGCGCTCTCAGCCTTGCGCGACGCCTGCGCGTCGTCCGCAAGCAGCAAACTCTCGAGTCGATCGAGGCCATCGGTCCAGAAGCGCTCGTAGGTGCGAATCCATTCCGTCAGCGGCATGAGGCCCTGCGGCTGCGCGCGGTAATAGACGTTGCGGCCTTCGGGCCGCTCGGTGACGAGACCCGCCTGTCTCAATGATTTGAGGTGTTGGGAGATCGCGCCTTGCGTGACGCCGCTGCCCTGCGTGAGGTCACCCACGGTGATCTCGCTGGAGCGGGCGATGCGCTCGAAAACCGCCCGCCGCGTGGGGTCGGCAAGCGCGCGCATGACGGAATCGATAATTGCTGGTGTCTGTTGAATGCTCATGCCGACTATTTAGTTTCGGCTAATGCATTAGTCAACACTAATTTATTTACCCACCACCGGTTACGCCGGGACCGAAGCGCGGCGTGGCAAAGCACCCTACCCTTTGATGAACGCCAGCAGGTCGGCGTTGATGGTCTCGGCTTCCGTCGTTGGCATGCCGTGCGGAAAACCCTTGTAGGTTTTCAGCGTGCCGTTCTTGAGCAGCTTCGCGGACAGCGGTGCTGAGTCCGCATACGGCACGATCTGGTCGTCGTCGCCGTGCATCACCAGCACTGGCACGGTGATCTTTTTCAGATCTTCGGTGAAGTCGGTCTGCGAGAACGCGACGATGCCATCGTAATGCGCCTTCGCGCCGCCCATCATGCCTTGGCGCCACCAGTTCAGCACCACCGCTTCCGACGGCTTAGCGCCGGGGCGATTGAAGCCGTAGAACGGACCTGACGCGACGTCGTGATAGAACTGCGAACGATTGGACGCGAGCTGCGCCTGAAATCCGTCGAAAACTTCTTTCGGCAGCCCGCCCGGATTGGACGCCGTCTTCACCATCAGCGGCGGCACGGCGCTCAGAATCGCGGCCTTCGCCACACGGCTGTCGCCGTGGCGCGCGATATAGTGCACCACCTCGCCGCCGCCGGTGGAGTGTCCGACATGCACGGCTTCTTTCAGATCAAGATGTGCGGTCAGCGCCGCGAGATCGTCGGCATAATGATCCATGTCGTGACCGTCGCTGACCTGCGCCGAGCGGCCATGGCCGCGCCGGTCATGCGCGATCACGCGAAAACCTTTGCCAGCGAAGAACAACATCTGCGTGTCCCAGTCGTCCGCCGACAGCGGCCAGCCGTGGCTGAACACGATCGGCTGCCCCTTGCCCCAGTCCTTGTAGAAAATCTCGAAGCCGTCCTTCGTGGTGATCGTGGGCATGTGCTCGACCTTTCCGCAAAAACAGAAACTGACGCCATTTTTATGGAGAACATAAGACGCGCCGCTAATTGGTCTGATGGCGAACGGCTTTTTCAATCTGGGACTTCGAGCTTCAGGACGTCATTTGAGCTTGAGCCAGCACACATCGACATCATCGAGACTCGATGTAGCGCTGAGATGTGCTGGCGTGATCGGGATGTCGAATGGACAACCCTGCAACATGATACGTGTGGTTTCAGCGCTTGCATCATAAAAGACCTTGCTACAAATCACCACACGACCAAGTGTAGGCTCTCTAGAAATCCACAACCCGCCCAGCAACCTGAAGCCGAGACGCACGGCTTTCCACCAACTGTATCGCAGACCAAGCATTCGGAGCGCACAAAGCGCCAGCCGGAAACCATCTTCCGCAGGCAGATTCGGATGCCTTCTGACCCTCATCACGCTTTGAGGAATGTCTATATAAGCGCTGCGGGTGCGGACACCGCCCCAAGGTATCGCCTCGACTAGATAATCATCGGAGAGAAATACGGCTGCATGGGTCCAGCAATTGTGCTCATCAGCAAAACCAGCTTGCTTCTGGACGCGAGCGATCGCCTTGCTGACGAGGCGCGGAGACACATCACGATAAAGAATTAGGTCGCCTGGCTTACAGCTACGAAAATCGGGAACGTAACCAAACTGACGCACCGCATTTGGAAGAATGTTGATGGCGATGTCGCCAACGGCGGTGATCGACTGCGGATCGATAATTTTCTGCGGCAAACCAGCAACGCTATTATTAAGGGTTAAAGCAAGCGCTAATCCAATTTGATTGTTTTGACTGCCGCAAGGTCTCTATTGCTCACTTCTGCAGTGCCGCTCACGTGAACGCCCGGCTTCATGGCCGGGAAAGGAAGCGTGGTGCTGATTGCTGTCGAGAACACGCCGTGGGTGTTCGCCCCAATAGCATTGTCAAATTCTACAATGCCGAAGCCGTCTGGCTCAACCCTAACAACTGTTCCAGAGAATGGTTTCTGTTCCTGAGACATGTATCAAATATAGTCCTGTACCGACCAGAAAGCTAGAACCTGCTTGCATCAACCGCAGGAAAACAGGTCAGAAATCGTGGGGCAATTCTCACTCCCACTCAATGGTCCCCGGCGGCTTCGACGTGACATCGTAGACCACGCGGTTGACGCCTTTCACCTCGTTGATGATGCGCGTCGCGACAGCGCCCAAAAACGTCATGTCGAAGGGATAGAAGTCGGCGGTCATGCCGTCGGTCGAGGTCACCGCGCGCAGGCCGCAGACGAAATCGTAGGTGCGGCCGTCGCCCATCACGCCGACTGTCTTCACCGGCAGCAGCACAGCGAACGCCTGCCAGATGGTGTCGTACAAACCGGCTTTGCGGATTTCATCGATGTAGATCGCATCCGCCTTGCGCAGGATGTCGAGCTTCTCGACCGTGATGTCGCCGGGGCAGCGGATCGCGAGACCCGGTCCAGGGAATGGATGGCGGCCGACGAACACATCCGGCAGACCAAGCTCGCGGCCAAGCACGCGCACCTCATCCTTGAACAGTTCGCGCAGCGGCTCGACCAGCTTCATGTTCATGCGCGCCGGCAAGCCGCCGACGTTATGATGCGACTTGATCGTCACGGAAGGCCCGCCGGTGAACGACACGCTCTCGATCACGTCGGGGTACAGCGTGCCTTGCGCGAGAAACTCCGCGCCGCCAATTTTCTTGGCCTCCGCATCGAACACATCGATGAACAGCCGCCCGATAGTCTTGCGCTTCGCTTCCGGATCGGTGACGCCCGCGAGCTCGCCGAGAAACAGTTCTGACGCATCCACATGCACCAGCGGAATGTTATAGTGGTTGCGGAACATGTCGACGACGGTCTCGGCCTCGTTCAGCCGCAGCAGACCGTGATCGACGAACACGCAGGTGAGCTGGTCGCCAATCGCCTCATGGATCAGCACCGCCGCGACTGCTGAATCGACGCCGCCCGACAGGCCGCAGATCACGCGGCCCTTGCCGACTTGCGCGCGAATTTTCTCGATCGCGGATTCGCGAAACGCACGCATCGTCCAGTCGCCTTGAAGCCCCGCGACCTTGCGCACGAAATTACGGATGAGCTTGGCGCCGTCCGGCGTGTGCACCACCTCGGGGTGGAACATCAGGCCATAGTATTTGCGCTTCTCGTCCTGGATGATCGCGAACGGCGCGTTCGGCGATACGCCCGCGACCTCGAAGCCAGGCGGCATCCTGGTGATGCGATCGCCGTGGCTCATCCAGACCTGATGTTTTTCGCCAATGCGCCAGTCCATCTCGAACAGGTGGCTCGACGATTTCACCTCAACATCGGCGCGGCCGAATTCGCGATGATGCCCGCCCTCGACAGTGCCGCCGAGCTGCGCGGCCATGGTCATCTGGCCATAGCAGATGCCGAGAACCGGCACGCCGGAATCGAAGATCGCCTGCGGCGCGCGCGGCGAGCCGGCCTCATGCACCGACTCCGGTCCGCCGGAGAGGATCACGGCCTTCGGCTTCATGGCGGCGAAAGCTTCGGCCGCTTTCTGGAACGGCACGATCTCGGAGTAGACCCCCTCCTCGCGCACGCGCCGCGCGATGAGCTGGGTCACCTGCGAGCCGAAATCGACGATGAGAATGGTTTCGTGCTCCGCCGCCGCGGCGGGAGCCGCAACGCCGGTCCGGGAAGCTGGATTGGCTGCTGTCATCAGCAGGAAATACGCGACCGGGAACTAGCTCGCAAGCCTCCAAAACCCCGCCGTCGCGGGCAAAGCGGAGCAATCCAGAGCTTTTCCGCGCGGACCGGGGGCCAGCTCATTTTTAAGGCCGGTTCCACGAGATTGTTTCGTGAACTCCCCGCCAGCCAAAGCGTTATCCGCGCGTCGCCTCATTTTGAAGGAATGAGCCATGAGCAAAGATCACGGTGCACTATTCCGGCCTGAGTTGATTGGCGCGATGGACGACGCGCTTCAAAAGACGGTCGCCACTTTGCCGGAGCCGGTCAGTTCGACGGTCGTCCAGGACCTGGCGACGTCAATATTGCAACACGCGATCGACGGTAACACCAACGCCGAAGACATGAGCCGTCTCGCGCTGCTCGAATTGCAATTGAAGTAGAAATTAGCGCCGCGTCAGCACCGACACGAAGAATCCATCGGTGCCTGTGCGGCGCGGCGTCATCAACAGACCTTCAGCCGAAGTCATTACCGACTTGGCGAAGTCGGCGCCGCGCTCGCCGAGCGTTGTTACCGACTTCGCGGGCGCAACGATCCCAAACTGCGAATGCCGCGCTACGAAGCCTTTGACCTGCTCGCCATTTTCCTGCGCAAGCACCGAACACGTGATGTAGGCGATGCGGCCACCGGGTTTCACCAGCGAAGCTGCGCGATCGAGCACCGCGATCTGATCCTTGATGCGGACCTCCAGCGCGCCCGGCCGCATCCGCCATTTCGCATCCGGATTGCGCCGCCATGTACCGGTGCCGGTGCACGGCGCATCAATCACCACCAGATCGGCGGAGCCGCTGATGTCTGACAGCGTATCGTTCGGTCCCTTCGGCGTGCGCACGTCGCAATTGTGCACGCCGGCGCGCGACAGCCGCTCGTAGATTGGCGCGAGCTGGCGCTTGTCGTGATCGGTCGCGATCAGGCGGCCCTTGCCCTGCATCATGGCGGCGAGCGCCAGCGTCTTGCCGCCAGCGCCTGCGCACAGATCGATCACCTGTTCGCCCGGCTTTGCTGCGGTGAGCAGCGCTGCCAGTTGCGAGCCTTCATCCTGCACTTCCACCGCGCCCTTGATGAAATCTTCCTCGGAATGAACGCCGGGATTGCGCGCGTCGGGATCGAGCACGATGCGCAGACCGAGCGGAGACCACGGCGTGGGGTTCGCTCCCAAATGAGCAAGAGATTTCTGAGATTTATCGGGGTTCGATTTCAGCGTGTTGACGCGCAGGTCGAGTGGCGCGCGGTGCGCCATCGCAATCGCCTCCTCCGCACGCTCGTCGCCGAACACGCTGGCCAGATGCGGATCGAGCCATTCGGGATAATCGCCCGAAATGTGAGCGGGCGCGCCATCGAGCGAGCGCGACGCCAGCGCGTGATGTTCGGAGTCACTCAGCGCGGCCGGCGCAAAACGGCTGCCGTCGCACAGCGTCGCGATGGAATCGGCATTCAAATTGCGTTCGACCTTGAGCATACCGAGCACGCGCGCGCGCGGCGTGTCATCGTCCATGACCCACGCACTCGACGCGCGCCGGCGCAACACGTCATAGACGAGACCCGAGATCGCGGCACGATCCCCGGAACCGGCAAAGCGATGCGCGGTGCCCCATTCCTTCAGCGCGTTGCCCGCAGGCACGCGCTGGCGATCGATGGCATCGATAACTTCAATGGCTGCGGACAGCCTCGCTGCGGGCGTCATTCAATTGGTCCAGTTCGGTGAAGCCC
>JAKFUP010000111.1 GCA_021732625.1 Hyphomicrobiales bacterium | reverse complement strand
CCATGCCGCGCGCGGCGACCACGGAGATTTCGCGCTCGAACGGAACGAAGGCTTCGAGAATGGCCGACTTGGTTTCGAGGTCGCCCCATGCCTTCGCGGGATCGTTGCCCTCGCGGATGATGACCTGGCCTTTGCCGTCGTAACCGAAGCGGCGCGTCTTGAGCACCGCAGGCAGGCCGATGATAGCGATTGCAGCGCGCAGACTTTCGGCAGAGGTCACGTCGGCGTATCGCGCGGTGCCGATACCAAGTTTTGTAACGAAATCCTTCTCGGCGAGCCGGTCCTGTGTCGTCTGCAGCACCGTGTAGTCCGGCAGCACCGGCCGGCGCGCGGTGAGGATCATCGCGGTTGCAGCCGGGACATTCTCGAATTCGTAAGTCAGCACGTCGCAATCGTTGGCGAACAGCTCGAGCGCTTCGACATCGGCATATTCCGCGCATGTCGCATGCTGCACCACATCGAACGCTGGCGAATCCGGATCGGGCGAGAACACGCGGCACTTCAGGCCGAGCCGGGGTGCGGCCATCGCGAGCATCCGGCCGAGCTGTCCGCCGCCGAGAATGCCGACCGTGTCGCCTTCCTTGAGCTTCACCTGCGATGGAAGGGTCAAATCTTGAGCAGTCAAGATTTGCCCTCCGGCCGTTCGGCAACGGCCTTGGTCTGCGCGGTTCGCCACGCTGCAAGGCGTTTTGCCAGCTTTGCGTCATTCAGCGCCAGCACGCTTGCGGTAAGCAGAGCGGCATTGATCGCGCCGGCCTTGCCGATCGCCAGCGTTCCCACAGGAATTCCGGCCGGCATTTGCACGATGGAGTACAGCGAGTCCTGCCCGCTCAGTGCTTTCGATTCAACGGGTACGCCGAATACCGGCAGCTCGGTCAAGGCAGCCGCCATGCCAGGCAGATGTGCCGCACCTCCCGCGCCAGCGATAATGACCTTGAATCCGGCAGCCTTGGCGCCCTTGGCAAACGCGTACAGGCGTTCGGGTGTGCGATGGGCCGAGACGATCTTCGCATCGTGGGCCACGCCGAGCGCATCCAGCGTTTCGGCGGAATGGCGCATGGTGTCCCAGTCCGACTGGCTTCCCATGATGATGGCGACTGGTGCAGTCATAGAATTTGGGCGGTCATTGAAAGGTTCAGAATCCGAAAAAAGAGCGCGGATTATAGGGTTGAGCGCCTTTGTGGCAAGACGAAAAGGCTCGCTTTACGCCGTATTTTCAATGATTTCAGCGAAGTGGATAACGGCGCAAATCGCTCTTTGAGGCGTCCAGCGGCACGGTGCTACGCGATGATATCCGGTGTGATCTGGTCTTCGACAAACGAGATGCGGTCGCGCAGTTGCAGCTTGCGTTTCTTCAGGCGCTGCAGCCGCAGCAGGTCCGGCGCGGGCGAATGATGCAGCGCTTCGATCGCCGCATCGAGGTCGCGATGCTCCTGCTGTAAACGCGCAAGCTCCGATCGCAATTCGCCGTCGTTGTCGTTCATGGCCGTTTTTTCAAATCCACGCAGACGATGGTACCGGCAGGCGACCGGAACGGTTTGTTCCTTCTGGGTAAAGCATTTCCCGGCGGAGTGGAATTACGTTCGCCGATCGTCCTGGTCCGGCTTCAACAGTTTGTGTCGCGGCATCCGGGTATGCTTGGCGGTCAAGCCGGCCAACGCGGTTATCCCCGTAATGCACCGCGGGGGTCCATCGGGCCTTGAATTCCTTACGGAAACATCCGGTTTTGAAAATGTTAATATTGAGCACCGGGATATCAGGCATACGGCCTCCGCGCGACGCAATTCTATCGACAGACGGCCGGGCTCATGTACACTCACTCATCCAGATTAAGGTGCTGAGGTCCAATCTCACAGAGGAGACTTCGAATGGCGATACAGGCCCATCTTGTTGAACTGGAACGCAAACATAGGACTCTCGAAAGCGAACTGCACGACGCATTGATACACCTCTCCACCGACGATCTGCGAATCGTCGAACTGAAGCGCAAAAAACTGCATCTGAAGGATCAGATCGAGCGCTTGAAGCACGTCGCAGATGAGACGCTTCACTAGCGCCTCGCTTTCTAAGTATCTGCACCACAAGCCCCCAGTATCGCGAGTGATCGGACACGCCGCCTTATCGGCGGTGACCGAGACATGCGCGCGTTTCGCTTTCGTCAGACGTCGCCGGCCAGCTCCGCGACGACGTCGGCGATGGCGAGCGAGGCCGTGAGGCCGGGCGATTCAATGCCGAACAGATTGATCAGCCCGGCAATGCCATGGTCGCGCGGCCCTTGAATCACGAAATCCTGCCTGGCGATCTCCGGAGGCACGATTTTCGGCCGGATACCGGAGTAGCTCGGCATTAAGGCGCCATCGGGCAACGTCGGCCAGTACCGGCGGATCGCTGGATAAAACCGCTCGGCGCGCTTGGGATCGACTGCGTAGTCAAGCGTTTCGACCCATTCAACGTCGGGACCGAAGCGCGCCTGTCCGGCCATGTCGAGCGTCAGATGCACGCCGAGTCCACCCGGCTCCGGCACTGGATAGATGAGATGCGCAAATGGCGCGCGAGCGCTGCAACTGAAATAGTTGCCCTTGGCGAGATAAGCCTGCGGCACCAGCTCGCGCGGCATGCCATCGATGTTGCGCGCTGTCGCAACCGCTTCCAGTCCTGCTGCATTAATCAGCGTGCCGCATTCGAGTGTCATCGCCGCGTTGCCACCGACATCGAGCGTGAAGCCCCCGCTTGTGACTGCCGCGTGCCGCAGCGGCGCTTCGAATGCACACGCGGCACCGCGATCCTCGGCGTCGCCTCGCAACGCCAGCATATAGGCGTGGCTGTCGATGATGCCGGTCGAAGGCGAGAACAGCGCGGCGTCGCAGACCAGTGCCGGTTCCATGGCGCGCGCGTCAGCGCCGTTGAGCAACGCAAGATCGCCGACGCCATTGTCAGCCGCCTGCCGTCTGATCGATTCCAGCTTGGTGGATTCTTCGGGAGTAGTCGCCACGATCAGCTTGCCGCAGCGTTTGTGCGGCACGCCGTGGCTTTCGCAGTATTCGTACAGCGCGTGCTTGCCGCTGACGCAGAGCCGCGCCATCAGGCTGCCGGTCGGGTAATAGATCCCGGCATGAATCACCTCGCTGTTGCGAGATGACGTGCCATTGCCGATGTCGCTGGTGGATTCCAGAACGACGACTTCGCGGCCCGACTGCGCAAGACGCCGCGCAACCGCCAGTCCGATCACGCCAGCACCGACCACGACGCATTCAACCCTGTCCATTGCCTGTGCAATTCCCGACCTGAAAGGTTCCGCGATTTACTCTTTATTAAGCCGGGAACGCGGTGTGAAGCATGCAGTGTTTCAATTCCGGACATTGGCGCTTGTAAAAGTTACCGGGCTTTTACCATGCTGGTATACCTGCACGCATTTAAGTCAGATTGTCCGCTTCACCGCCCAAGTATTTACCCGATACCAACCGGTAGGATCACATCATCACCCGCGCATTCGCAGGTGAGTAATGATCACAGGAATTCGGCTCGCAGGAGGCAAGCCATGCAGCCCAGCGCTTGTCGGGTTGCTTGCGGCTGCCTGTTTGCTATCGGTGGAACCCGCGATGGCCCAGCCGGCGCGTGCGGGCTTTTTTGCCGAGTCGAGTCTCGTTGCCGCCGATCCACGGATGATCTGGCAGATCATGCTTGGCGGTTTCGTTATCTTCTCATTGCTGACCGCGATCATCGTCTGGGTCATGACTGCGCTCCGTAAAGTGCGAATGTCTCACAAGCGGCGCATGGCTTTCATCGACAGTTCGCTGAACCGGATCAACCAGGGCATCGTGATGCAGAACGCCATCGGTCGCGTGGTGTTCTGCAACGACCGCTATCTCGAGATTTACGGGCTCAAGCGAGAAGATTTATTTGCCGGCATCACCAATGACGATCTGATCGAGATGCGTTATCGCCGCGGATTGCTTGGCAGTTCTCTCGAAGACTATAAGGCGACCGTCAAAGCCAATGCGACGTTCGTGATCGAACTGCCCAACGGCCGCTCGATCGCGATTCATCACAGCCGGTTACCCGCCGGCGGACTTGTCTCGCTGCATGAGGATTGCACCGAACAACGCGCATTGAGCCGCGAACTTGCCACCAACAGGAACTTCCTCGAATCTGTCGTCGATAACATTCCGGTCTGCATCGCGGCCAAGAACATCGACGATGGCCGCTACACGCTTGCCAATCGTGCATTCGAGGAATTTTCAGGCCTGTCTCGCGACCAGATCATTGGCCGCCGCGCCGATGAGATTTTCTCCGCGGTGTCGGCTGCCTCGATCGAGGAGGCCGACCGCGCCGCGATCGAATCCGGATCAATCCACTACAGCAGCGAGTTCGTGGTCGAGCGAGCCTCAAAGCCGCGCGTTCTCGCCAGCAACCGTGTCGTTGCGCGCGATGAGAAAGGCAATCCGCAGTTCCTGATCGCGATGTTCGAGGATATTACCGAGCGCCGCGAGATGTCGAACGAACTGGAAGATGCCCGCAAGTTCCTGGAGCGGATCGTCGACAATATTCCGGTCGCGCTGATGGTCAGGCGCGTCAGCGACGGCCAGTTCCAGATTCTGAATCGTAGCGCCGAAACCATCATCAACCGGTCGCGCGAAGAAGCGCTCGGCAAGACCGCCGACATGCTGTTCGGCGCGGAAGCCGCAAGGGCCGCGAAGCTGCGCGATCAGGAAGCGATCCGCAAGAAGACGATGGTTGCCGAGGAGCAACCGATCCATACCAGCGAAGGGCTGCGGCTGTTCGCGACCCGCCGGGTGGCGGTGTTTGACGATGCCGGCGCGCCGCAATACATCATCCAGACTCATGAGGATGTGACCCAGCGCCGTCAGATCGAATCGCGCATGGCGCATATGGCGTATCACGACGGCCTGACGGATTTACCGAATCGCGCGGCGTTTCTTCAGTCGTTGTCTCAGATGATCGACGCTTGCGAAGGCACCGAGGAGGAATTCGCGGTTCTGTCGATCGATCTCGACCGGCTTAAGGAAGTCAACGACGTGTTCGGTCACGCCGTTGGCGATGAAATCCTGATCGAGGTTGCGCGCCGAATTCAGAAGGTTGGGTCCGGCGGCGCAGTGGCGCGGCTGGCCGGTGATGAATTCGGCCTGATTATCGACGGCAAGCAACCGGAATCAGCTCGGCAACTTGCCGAACGGCTCAGGGAGGTCGTGTGCGATGAGTTCGATGTCAACGGCAAATCAATCCGGCTCGGCCTGACCGTCGGCATCTCGATCTATCCGCACAACGGAGCCACACCCGCGGCGCTCCTTGCGAATGCCGACGCGGCTTTGTTCCGTGCCAAGTCGAAGTTGCGCGGCTCGATTCTTTTCTTCGAAGCCGAAATGGACCAACAGACCAGGGACCGGCGTGCGTTGCATCAGGATCTCGGGAACGCGATCCGCAATGGCGAACTGTCACTCCATTATCAGCCTCTCGCAATCACACGCCACGTCTGCGAAACGGGCGATCTGGAGCCAAAGGATGCGGTCGCATTCGAAGCGCTGGCGCGCTGGTTCCATCCTGCGCGCGGTTTCATTCCGCCTGGCGATTTCATTCCGCTTGCGGAAGAAAGCGGCTTGATCGTCGAGCTGGGCGAGTGGATTTTGCGCGAGGCCTGCCGCGAAGCCGCGTCCTGGCCACGGCCGTTGCGGGTCGCGGTCAACCTGTCGCCAGCGCAGTTTGCGCATGGCGATCTCGTCGGTCTGGTGCATTCGATCCTGCTCGAAACCGGTTTGTCGCCGGGCCGGCTCGAACTCGAAATCACCGAAGGCGTTCTGATCGAGGATTTCGACCGCGGCCTGTCGCTGCTCCGCCGGCTCAAGGCGCTCGGCGTCATGATCGTGATGGACGATTTTGGCAGCGGCTATTCCTCATTGACCTACCTGCAGGCGTTCCCGTTCGACAAAATCAAGATCGACCGCGCGTTCATCACAAACCTTGGTCACAACCCGCAATCGGCAGCGATCGTGCGCGCGATGATTGGACTCTGTCACGGTCTCAACATCACCATCGTCGCTGAAGGCGTCGAGACAATGGACCAGCTTGAATTTCTTGCCGTTGAGGAATGCGACCGGGTTCAGGGCTATCTGATCGGCAAGCCGGCCAGGATCGGGCAATATGCGCATCTGGTGGGGCGGCCCGCCGAGATCGCCGATCATCAGCAGCCGCTCCGGGCGAGCTGATACCGCTCCGCCTGCGATAACATTTCCTCTCTTTCGGTCCGCTTGGCTTTCCGGCGCACTCTTGCGATGGTGGTGGCCGGAGCAAGATCGATGGCGGACTATGATCTCGCAATCATCGGAGGAGGCCTCAACGGTGTCTGCATGGCACGCGACGCCGCGGGCCGGGGCCTCCGCGTCGTTCTGATCGAGCAGGGCGATCTCGGATCCGGCCACTCTGCATCGATGGGTCTGATGCAGGGCCACTTTACCGGCATTGAGCGTGGCGCGCTGCTTGGCATCAGCCGCTTGCTCGCCGAGCGAGGCAAGTGGCTGAACAACGCGCCTCATCTGGTGCGGCCGCTTCAGATGACGATGCCGGCCCACGACGATCACCGCCCGCCCTGGATGATCCGCTCGATGCTTCAGATTTACGACCGTCTGTCGCCCCGGCAGGGTCTGCCGCGATCAGCATCGCTGGACGTTACGCATCACGAAGCCGGCGTGCCGCTGAAGCGCCCGTTCGGCCTTGCATTCGCCTGGTCCGAATGTGTTGCCGACATTTCGCGGCTTCTGGTGCTGGCGGCGGTCGATGCCGCGGAGCGGGGTGCGACGGTGATGACCGGGGCGCGTTGTGTCCGCGCGGATCGGACCGATATCTGGCGGCTGGCGCTGGTCAATCGCGGCCGCCGCACGTCGCTGACCGCACGGGCATTGGCCAATGCAGCGGGTGCGTGGATTCCCTCGGTCGCCGAAACGGTGTTGCGGATCGCAGCTCCGCCGATGAAGCTGATGGTATCGAGCCAGATCGTGTTGAAACGGCGGTTCGATCACCATGGCGTTTACGCTTTTCAGAACAACGACCGTGAACTGATTTACGCTGCGCCGTGGCATGGCGATTTTACCATTGTCGGCAATGCCGAACGCCCGTTTACCGGCGATCCTGCTATCGTTTCTGCGTCGGCCGAGGACGTCAATCATCTCTGCCGTGCGACCGGCCGCTATTTCCGCGAACCGGTCGAGGCTGTGGATGTGGTGCATTTGCAATCCGCATTGTATCCGGCCGGTCTGCGCGGCGGCGACGGAGGTATCGGCACCGTCCGCTTCGATGCCGGGCGCAAGGCAGCGCCGTTGCTGACCGTATTTGGCGGCGATGCGACCATGAGCCGCCGCCGTGCCGAAATGGCGGTGAGCCGCCTGACGCCGTTCTATCCGATGTCGCGGCCGTGGACCGCGACGGCACCGCTGCCCGGCGGTGATTTTCCATGGGATCGGCTGGGCGACCAGATCGAACGCGCGCAGGAGCGATGGCCGTTCCTCGATGCACGGCAGGCGGCGCGTCTTGTCGCTGCCTACGGCACGCGGCTCGAAGTGATCCTCGGTGCTGCTCGTAGCCGCGACGATCTGGGGCCACGATTTGGCCCGGACTTGACGGCTGCGGAGGCACGATATCTCATGACCAACGAGTGGGCGCGCTTTCCGGAGGATATCCTCTGGCGCCGCTCCAAGCTGGGATTGTCGATGTCCCGTGAGTCGTGCGAAGCGCTCGCGCGCTTCATGACAACCGCGGCCGAACCGCAGCCGTATTTGTCCTCAACAGCCAATGCATGTGTTGAGCGCTCGGTGTTCCGAAGCTAGAATCGGGGCCGAGGAATGATGGACGCAGAATCACCAAAACCAGAAGCAATGCCTGTCGCGGCTACGGCTGACGCGCCACTGCTTCGGATATCCTCATTGACCAAGCGGTTTGCCGGTTATGTCGCCGTCGACAATCTGTCTTTGGACATTCACGCTGGCGAATTTTTTGCCCTGCTTGGGCCGAGCGGATGCGGCAAGACGACACTTCTGCGCATGATCGCCGGTTTCGAGACGCCTGATAGCGGAGAGATCCTTCTCAACGGCGATAACATCGTGAATGCGCTGCCGCATCAGCGCCCGTTCAACATGATGTTTCAGAACTACGCGCTGTTTCCGCATCTGACGGTGGAGGGCAATATTGCCTTCGGTCTGAAGCGGCTTGGCATGCATGCTTCTGATGTCAAAGACGTTGTCGCTCAGATGCTGGCGCTGGTGCAACTTGAGGGCCTCGGCAAGCGGCGGCCGGATCAATTGTCCGGCGGCCAGCGGCAGCGGGTGGCGCTGGCGCGTTCGCTGGCGTTGCGTCCGAAAATCCTGTTGCTGGACGAGCCGATGGCCGCACTCGACAAGAAACTGCGCGAGAGCACGCAGCGCGAGCTGCTGGAATTGCAGCGCAAGCTGAACATGACCTTCATCATCGTCACCCACGATCAGGACGAGGCAATGACGGTGGCCGACCGCATCGGTGTGATGGATCACGGGCGGCTTGAGCAAGTCGCGCCGCCGCGGCAATTGTATGAAGCGCCGCGTTCGCGCTGGGTGGCCGAATTCGTCGGTGACGTGAATGTATTCGAAGGCAAAATGACCGGCGAAGAGCAGGGCCGTGTCATGGTCGAAACCCGCGACGCAGGTACCATCATCGTGCCGAAACCGCAGGGCGCTGACGATGGCAAGACGCTCTGTGTCGCGATCCGTCCTGAAAAAATAAAGGTATCCCAGCGTGGGCCGGTCAACGATCTGGGGGGCAGCGCCGCGATCAATCGTCTTGCCGGAGTCGTTGCCGATGTCGGTTATCTCGGTAACGCCACAGTCTATTCGGTGAAACTCGACGCCGGCGCGATGCTGCGTGCCAGTGTATCGAACACGACGCGGCTTGATGCCGACAGCTATCAGATCGGGCAGCGTGTTGTCGCCTGGTTCGTACCGGCCGATTGCATGGTGCTGGAGCAATAGCATGATCCGGAAAAGTGGAAGCCGGTTTTCCGATCAGATCATGCTCAAACAAAAAACAGAGCGCACTCGTCATTCGCTTCAATCTGAAACGAGTATGCAATGATGGCCCGCCGTCTGTTCGCCCGTCCGGCCCGCATCGCCGCGATCGCGCCGTATCTCTGGATGGCGCTGTTCTTTCTGCTGCCGTTTGCTTTCGTGGTGAAGATCAGTCTGTCCCAGACAGCGATCGCGCAGCCGCCTTATGTGCCTGTCATCGCAATCGCTGAGGGAGGATGGGCAGGGTTCAAGGCGGCGCTCGCGCAGCTCTCGCTCGATAACTTCAGGCTGCTGATTTCGGATAACATCTACGTGCTGTCATATCTGCGCAGCCTCACGGTCGCTGCGATTGCCACCGCGATCATGCTGCTGATCGGTTATCCGATCGCTTACGGCATGGCGCGGTTGCCGGCGCGCTGGCAGCCGGTGGCGATGGTGCTGGTGATCGTGCCATTCTGGACCTCGTTCCTGATCCGCATCTATGCCTGGATCAACATCCTCCAGCACGACGGTCTGCTCAACAAGACGCTGATGGCATTGCGTATCGTTCGCGAACCGGTGACCTGGCTCTCGACCGACACGGCGATGTATATCGGCATCGTCTACTCATACCTGCCGTTCATGATCCTGCCGCTCTACGCTTCGCTGGCGAAATTGGATATTGGGTTGCTCGAAGCCGCCGCCGATCTCGGCTGCTCGCGCCTGAAAGCATTCTGGCTGGTCACAGTGCCGATCTCGCTGCCGGGTGTCGGTGCGGGCGTTCTGCTGTGTTTCATTCCCATCGTTGGCGAGTTCGTGATTCCCGATCTGCTTGCGGGCTCGGACCGCTTGATGATCGGCCAGACGCTGTGGCTTGAGTTCTTCACCAACAAGGATTGGCCGGTGGCCTCTGCCACCGCTGTGGTTCTGCTCGCCGTGCTGCTGATCCCGCTTCTGGTCTATCAGCGGCTGCAGCAGCGACAGCTCGGGACGGATTGAGATGGCAACGCGCAGTATCGGCCAGCTCTCGCCGTTCAACGTCGTCGCGCTGACGCTGGGATTGGCGTTTCTGTATCTGCCGATTGCGATTCTGGTGATCTATTCGTTCAACGCCTCCCGGCTGGTGAACGTCTGGGGCGGCTGGTCGACGCGATGGTATGCGGAGCTGATGAACGATCAGGCCATGCTCGCCGCCGCCGGGATGAGTTTTCGCGTAGCCGCAGTGTCGGCCACCGCTGCGACGATCCTCGGCACGCTCGCAGCGCTCGCGCTGTCGCGAGGTGAACGGTTTCGTGGCCGCACGCTGTTTTCCGGCATGCTGTATGCGCCGCTGGTGATGCCGGAAGTCATCACCGGGCTTTCGCTGTTGCTGTTGTTCGTCGCGGTGCAGACGGAGCGCGGCTTCTGGACAGTCACCATCGCGCACACAACGCTGACCATGTGTTTTGTCGCGGTCGTGGTGCAATCACGGCTCGGCTCAATCGACCGCAGTCTCGAGGAGGCGGCGATGGATCTCGGCTGTCCGCCCGCAAAGGCGTTTCTCTACGTGACGCTGCCGATCATCCTGCCTGCAGTCATTGCCGGTTGGTTGCTGGCGTTCACGCTGTCGCTTGATGATCTCGTCATCGCCAGTTTCACGACAGGGCCGGGCTCATCGACGCTGCCGATCCGGATTTATTCGGAAGTCAGACTCGGCGTGAAGCCGCAGATCAACGCGATCTGCACGCTGATTGTGGCGGCCATTGCCGTTGTGATCGTATCGGCGTCGCTGATTGCGAAGATGTCGAGTATCCGCGGCGAGAGCGCAGCCCCGCTCTAGATATTGTTTTAGTTCGGTCGGGACGCAGGCTCTAGGGGTGCGGCGGCCGGAGCAGCTGGCGCCTTTTGTCCGCCGGTCAGCCGCTCGATGGCGGAGCGAACCGCGTCGCGGGCTTTGCGCGAATCCAGCAGGGGAGCGGTCGCCGGCGAACGGCGCAACAAGCTCTCGGTATCCGGGAAAATCAGCGGATCGTCCCACGGCCCCTGAACGACGAACGGCAATTCAAAACCAGGCGGCGCGTTAGCAGCTGTGACGAGACTGGCAACGCCCTTGAGATCGTATTCGCGGGCAGGGAGCGAACTCGTGCCTGCCAGCGATAGCCGCGCGGCCGGTCCTTCAAGGCGGATAGTTTCGGCGGTGGCGATGCCGTCGTTGATGCGCAGTGTGGCGGTCAGATCGGTGAATGGCGTGCGGCCATTGCGGAAGTCTCCCGCGCCCGACAGCGGACGGCGCTCGAGACGGCGCAACAACTGCTCGACGTTGAAGCCCTGCAGCGCGCCGTTCTGCGCTGTCAGCGCGATATTGCCGTCAAGCGTCTGGGCGAGGCCGAACGGGCTGGACCCGGATGCTTCGAGCGAGACGTTGACACTGCCGCGGCCGGACAAGCGCCGGGTGCCGAACAATTCGCTGCCGCTGCTCTCGAGGTCGATGTCGATGAACTGGAATTCTGCCTTGATGTCGGCGACCGCATCAGACTTGGCAACGCCGAACGACCCGCGCACCACGCCGCCGAACGCCTGCGCCTCGCCGAGACTGAGCGCGAGCTTGCCGTTCTTGAGGCTGGCGCCGAGCGCGGTGCGGCCGATTCTTGAATTGCCGACCGTGACTTTGGCTGCGGAGAGCCGCATATCGATGTCACGTGCGATCAGCGTGTCGAGATCGAACAGTTGCCGGTTCCAGTCGCGCGTTCCCGCGACAAGCCGCATCGTCGATGCATAAGGTGTGAGATCGAGATTTTCGGTTGCCAGCGTCATATGCAGAACCTGGCGCTCGCCGAAGCCAAAGGACATCACGCCTTCGCCGGAGTTGCCGTCGAGTTCGACATTGACGTTACTGAGCGCGACATTCGGGCCGGTGATTGTGGTGCGGGCCTTCAGCGCGAAGCGGCCGAAGCCGCTGGTACCGGGTGGCGATTGGCCGACGAGCCGCAGCAGATTGCGAAGCGATGGCGAGTCGGCCGTCAGCGTGCCTTCCGTGGTGCCGGTCTTGCTGGTCAGTGCGCCGTCGAAGCCGAGCTTGAACACCGCGCTCGACATGCGTGTCTTGATGCCCGATCGCTCGCCAGCCAGGGCGGTTCCCAAATCGGCGACGCTGAGGCTGCCGTCGACCCGTTCGCCTCGCCATGTGAACTGTCCGGTCGCCGCGAATGAGCGGGAGATCGATGGCCAGGCCAGCGACAGGTCGATGTCGTCGATGATCTCGTCCGTTTGATGCGCGCTGTTGCGAAAATCCAGCACGCCATCGGTGATACGTATCTCGGAAAACTGCACCTGGCTGGCGGCGCCGGGCTTCATGGTCCGGGCCAGCGTTTCGGCAATCGGTCCCCAGTTGGTCCGGCCGTCAGCACTGCGGCTCACGATCGCGCGCGGTTTGACCAAGGTGATGTCGGCGATCTGAAAACGCTGCGCCAGCAGCGGCAGCAGTTGCAGGTTGGCGACCAGCTCCTCGACCAGCAGCGCAGGGTCGCTGGCCGCATCGCCGCGCAGGCCGACGTTGCGCAGGGTAACGTGGCTGGTTGGAAACAACGATACGTCGATGTCGCCGTTCACCATCAGGTCGAGCCCGGTGACGGCGCGGATTTGCTGCTCGATCGACGCGCGAAGCGCGTTGCGATCGACCAGCCAGGACGTCAACGTCAGTCCTGCAATCGCCAGCGCCAGTACGGCGGCAATCGCTATCGACAGACGCTTGATTCCATCGGTCATTGTGACGGGCTTTTTTGAATAATTTGCTTGAGAAGCTTGCAATCTCGAAGGGCGCCAGATTGGGGCTCATCGCCTCTCTCGGCAGTGGCCGCAACTTGATGGCTTTTCTTGACCCTTTCAAGGCCGGACCGGCCGTTTTGGGATCGCCACCGGAGCCGCCGCCGGTTTGTCGCGACACCGATTGACGGCTGTGAAGGATTTTGCCTAATACCGCGGAAGTGGCCGCGCAATGGCGGTTTCCCCGGATCAGGCTGGATAGCAATGAACAAGGTTTATCCCGACGCAAAATCTGCGCTCGCAGGCGTTCTCAAGGACGGCATGATGATCATGTCCGGCGGCTTTGGCCTGTGCGGTATTGCCGAGGTGCTGTCGGATGCGATTCGCGAATCCGGCGTCAAGAATCTTACCGTCATTTCCAACAATGCGGGCGTCGATGGCATCGGCCTCAGCCGGTTGCTCGAGACCCGGCAGATCAAGAAGATGATCTCGTCTTATGTCGGCGAGAACAAGCTGTTCGCCCAGCAATACCTCGCCGGCGAACTCGAACTCGAATTCAATCCGCAAGGCACGCTCGCGGAACGCATTCGTGCAGGTGGCGCGGGTATCCCGGCGTTCTATACAAAGACCGGCGTCGGCACTCTGATTGCCGAGGGTAAAGAGATCAAGGAATTCGACGGCGAGAAGTATTTGATGGAGCGCGGGCTGTTCGCGGACCTCGCTATCGTGCACGCCTGGAAGGGCGACACCGCCGGCAACCTCGTCTATCGAAAGACCGCACGTAACTTCAATCCGATGATGGCGACCGCCGCAAAGGTCACCGTCGCCGAGGTCGAACATCTGGTTCCGGCCGGCGAGATCGATCCGGATCACATCCACACGCCCGGCATTTTCGTCAAACGCATCGTCGAAGTCGGTGCCGAGAACAAGCGCATCGAATTCCGCAATACCCGCCCGCGGCCCGCTGCGTAGGTTGCGCCGACACTTCTGGTTTTGCCGACAGACAACGCGCTAAGATTTAAGGATTAAGGGAGAGCAGCATGGCCTGGACCCGCGAACAGATGGCCGCCCGCGCCGCCAAGGAACTGCGCGACGGCTACTACGTCAATCTCGGCATCGGCATTCCGACGCTGGTGTCGAATTTCATTCCTGACGGCATGGACGTGCAGCTGCAAAGCGAGAACGGCATGCTGGGCATGGGACCTTTCCCCTATGAGGGCGAGGAAGACGCCGACCTGATCAACGCCGGCAAGCAGACGGTCAGCGAGCTGCCGACCACGAGCTTCTTCTCCAGCGCCGACTCGTTCGGCATGGTGCGCGGCGGACATATCGATCTGTCGATCCTCGGTGCGATGCAGGTCGCGGAAAACGGCGACCTCGCCAACTGGATGATTCCCGGCAAGATGGTGAAGGGCATGGGCGGCGCCATGGACCTGGTTGCAGGCGTCAAGCGCGTCGTCGTTGTCATGGAGCATTCGGCCAAGGACGGCGCCAAGCTGCTGCATCGCTGCAACCTGCCGCTGACCGGCGAGCGGGTGATCGACATGGTCGTCACCGATCTGGCCGTCTTCACCATCGACAAGCACGGCGACGACGGCATGGCGCTGATCGAGCTTGCCGATGGCGTCACGCTCGACGAGGTCAAGGCCAAGACCGAGGCCACCTTCCGGATCGCGCTCAAGAACACCTGATCGAGATCCGGCTATAGGTGCCGGATTCCGCTTCAACCATTCGTGAAATGTCGTGCTCGCATGCGGTCATGTCATGGATGAAATCTGCTGCGCCGCTTGCTCGCGGTCCGAAACGGCGCTTCAATAGAGCGCGCCGTGAATTTCCGGCGATGAGAGCAAATAGTCCCCATGAGCAGACCGGTCGTTGGCGTCATCGGAAACGCCCACCTGATGGACAACCGGTATCAGGTCCAGGCGGTTGGCGAGCGTAATCTTCGTGCGGTCGCCGAGGTCGCGAACGCGCTGCCGGTGATGTTTGCCGGCTCGCCTGACATTACCGACATCAGCGGCATTCTCGATCTGGTCGATGGCGTGCTGCTGACCGGTGGGCGCGCCAATGTGCATCCGTCACGCTTCGGCGTCGAACCGTGCGAGCGCTACGAGCCTTACGACAGCCGCCGGGACGATCTGGCGCTTGCGCTTGTCGAGGTCTGCGTCGACCGGGGCATTCCGATTTTTGGCATCTGCCGGGGATTGCAGGAGATGAACGTCGCCTTTGGCGGGTCGTTGCATCCGGAAATCCGCGAGCTGCCGGGCCGCATGAATCACCGCATGCCGCGGCTCGACAACGGCGAGATTCATCCCGACGTCAACGTCATCTTCGCCGACCGCCACGAGGTCAGTCTGGTGTCTGGCGGCACGTTCGCGACCCTGCTTGGACGCGAGACAATCCGGGTGAATTCGCTGCACGGGCAGGGCATCCTCGATCCCGGCAAGCGCGTGGTGATCGAGGGCGTTGCCGAGGACGGCACCATCGAAGCGATCCGCATCGCCGATGCGCCGGGTTTCGCGCTCGGCGTCCAATGGCACGCCGAATACGATCCGCAGGAAAACGAAATCAACAAGACGCTGTTCAAGGCGTTCGGCGACGCGCTGGTGAAGCGAAAGCACAGGGCATGATCCCGAAAAGTGGGTACCGGTTTTCGGACCAGATCATGCCCAATCAAAAATCAGCAATCACGCCGGCCCGTTCGGCACGTCGGCGAACCGCGTCAGCCAGACTACCGGACCGATGCTGACGGCGACGATCAGCAGCGCCGCAAGCGAGCCTTCCTCGAAACTGCCGCGGCTGGCGTACTGGTAGATCGAGGTCGAGAGCGTCTCGACGTTGAGCGGCCGCAGCAGCAGCGTTGCCGGCAATTCCTTCAGGCAATCGACGAACACGACAATCGAAGCGCCCCACAGCGCCGGATTGAGCAGCGGCAGATGAATCCGCTTTACAGTAACGAGCTGTCCCGCGCCGCTGATGCGGGCCGAGTCGTCATAATCGAATGGAATACGCTCGAAGCCTGCTTGAATGAATCCGGTCGGTACCGCGATGAAGCGCACCACGTAGGCGATCACCACGGCTGCGCCCGATCCGACCAGCACCAGTCCCGGCGCGGCAAAGCCTGCCCAACGCGCGACGCCATTGATGGCATGGTCGATGGCGAGCACCGGCGCGAGCAAGCCCAGCGCCAGCACCAGCCCCGGCAGCGCATAGCCCGAGCGTGCCACGTTGACGCAAGCCGCTTCAAGCGCACCGGGCCGCCAGCGGCTCGCGATCTGAATCGCAAAGCCGAGCGCGATGGCAATGATTGTGGCGATCGTCGCGAACAGGATCGAATGGCCTGCATCGCGAAGGATTGCCGCGTCGATGTGCGAGAGCAGTCCGCGCCGGATACACTGATAGACCAGAAAGGCGAACGGCACGACAAAGCCGAGGATCGCTGGCAGGGCGCACAGGCCGAACGCTGCTGCTGCTTTCGCGCCGGTCAAAGGTTTGCGATGCGCCAGTTGGGGGCTTTCGGCTGACAGGGCAAAAGTGCGGTCGCGGCGCCCGTAGCGCTCGAGTGCGATGAGCATCCCGACAATCAGAAGGATGAGGCATGAAATCTGCGCGGCGCCTGCGAGGCTCGAGCGATTGTGCCAGGTGGTGAACACCGCAACGGTCAGCGTGCGGATGCCGAGATACTCGCTGGCGCCGATGTCGTTGAGCGTCTCCAGCAGCGCCAGCGACAGTCCGATCGCAAGCGCGGGGCGCGCCATCGGCAATGAGATGCTCCAGAACGTGCGCCAGCGCCCGGCGCCGAGCGTGCGAGCGGCTTCTATCGCCTCGGCACTTTGCACCTGAAACATCGCCCGCGCCGAGAGATAGACATACGGATAGAGCACGAGGCCGATGATAAAGATTGCGCCCGGCAGCGAACGTATGTTCGGCAGCATGCGCGCGGCGTCGCCCATCGGCATCCATGTTGCGAGCGCAAGCTGGGCAATGCCGAGCGGCTCGAAGATGTCGGCATAGACATACGCGCCGATGTACGTCGGAATCGCCAGCGGCAGCGGCAACAGCCAGATCAGGATGCTGCGGCCGGGAAAATCGCGGGTCGAAACGATCCACGCTGTGCCCGCGCCCGCGACCAGCGTGACGATGCCGACGCCGGTCAGAAGCAATGCGGTATCCCACAGCGCTTGCGGCAGCACGTAGTTCAGCAAGTGCGGCCAGAGATCGGCGACCGGCTGCAATGCGATCAGGGCGATGCTGATAACCGGGCTGGCGACAATCATCGCCGTCACAACGGCAAGCGCCGAAACAGTACACGTCGTGCGATCAACAGAAGCGTGTTGCGTCGACAAGGCCCCCCACCGCCGACCCCTCCCCGCCGCGCGAAGAGCGCGCAGGGGGAGGGGAGAACGGGCGGCATGTGATTGCGCCCCTGCCCCCGCTTGCGGTGGGGAGGGGTCGGGGCGCGCAAGTGTTGGTAGGGATGTTGCCAAGACGGAGATCGCCTCAGTACCGCCGATCTGAAGTTCCTGCATTGTCTGCTGCGAGTCCTTCATCAGGAACTTCAGATCGAAAGCGGTACTAGAATTAAAATCTACTAGTACCCTTTCGTTTCCGAAGTTCGTGTGAGAGTTCGCCGCAATGATTTACGAACTTCGGAACGGGGTACTAGTTGTCAAAGCCGACCTTGTCCACCAGCGTCGAGGCGGCCTTGCGGCTCGCTGCGATCTTTGCGAGCGGCATCGGGTCTGCATTGAGCTTGCCGTAGCCGGCGATCGTCGGATTCACGGCAATACCGGCGCGCACCGGATACTCGTAGTTGATGTCAGCATAGATCTTCTGCGCGGTTTCACCCGCGAGCCAGTCGATCAGCTTCATGGCGTTGGCCTTGTTCGGCGCGTTCTTCATCAGCAAGACGGCCGACAGGTTCACGTGGGTGCCGCCGCCAGCGAACGTCGGCAGGATGACTTTGGTTGCTTCTGCCCACGGCTTCTTGTCGGTTTCCTTGTCGTTCATCAGCGCCCAGTAATAAGTGTTGCCGATGCCGATGTCGCACTTGCCGGCCGCTACGTCGCGCGCGGTTTCGCGGTCGCCGCCGGAAGGCTTCTGCGCGAGATTGGCCTTCACGCCCTTGAGCCAGTCCTCGGCCTTGGCGTCGCCGTACCTGGCGACGTAGGCCGCGAACAGAGCGTTGTTATAGATGTGCTGGCCAGAGCGGATGCAGACCTTGCCCTTCCACTTCGGGTCGGCAAGTTCTTCGTAAGTGATCGCGTCCTGCTTCACGCGTTCCTTGGAAACGTAGAACACGCGGGCGCGCATCGAGATGCCGTGCCAGTGTTTATCTGGATCTCGATATTGTGCGGGAACGACCTTGTCGATGGTCGCGGACTCGATCGGCTGGGTGATCTCGGCCTTTACGGCATCGTCGATGCGTCCGATGTCGACGGTGAGCAGTATGTCGGCCGGCGAATCCTTGCCTTCGGCCTTGATGCGCTGCTCGAGACCCGAGCTTGCCGAGGTCACGTTGACCTTGACGCCGGTCTCCTTGGTGAAGGCTTCAAACAACGGCTGGATCAGCTTGGTCTCGCGATAGGTGTAGACGTTGACGTCACCGCTCTGAGCCAGCGCCTGTGGCGCACCGAGCGAGAGCAGGCAGACGAGGGCTGCGGAACGCGCAGCGATCGTGCGAAACCCGGACATGACGAACTCCGAAAAATTGCGGTGAAGACAGAAGCGGCTGAAGCCGCCGAACGCTGCATCTGTAGCGCAACGGCAACCAAAGCCGATGCGTCAAAGGCTTTGAAAATCGCGCTTTAGAGAGATTCCAGAAATCTCTTTAGATCGATTCCAATCGGCGCAGGGAATCGATGCGTGCGCTAATTTGAATTGACGCGCGCAGCTGGTCCGGGAAACCGGACTTCGATCAGAGTGCCGGACTGCGGCGAACTCTTGATCTGGAAATGCGCGCGGTTGGCTTCGACCAGCGCTTTGGTGAGCGAGAGGCTGACGCCGGAATTACCCGGCGTCACGTCGTCCCGCGATACCGGCGCACGAAATGGCGCCAGCGCCGCCGCCATCTCGTTGTCGTTCAAGCCCTGGCCGGTATCGCGCACCCGCAGCACAACGTCGCCAAAGTCGGTCTGTGCCGTGGAGACGATCACCTGGCCGCCTGCGTTGGCAAGGTGGATCGAATTGCCAATCAGGTTCATCGCGATCTGGCGCAGCGCGCGTGCATCGGCCATCACCCACGGCAGCGCCCGTGCCAGCGAGCTGCGAATGATGATGCGTTCGCGATTGGCCTGCGGCTGCATGACGCCGACGCATTGCTCGACCAGATCGTTGAGGTTCTGGCTGGAGAGCGTGAGGTCGAGCTTGCCGGTTTCGATGTGCGAGAGATCGAGCATGTCGTTGATGATGGCGATCACGCGCTCGCCCGAAGCGCGGATATCCTTCAGGTATTCGGCATAGCGCTCGTTGCCGAGCGCACCGAAGCGCTCGCCGATCATGACATCGGCAAAGCCGATGATCGAATTGAGCGGGGTGCGGATTTCATGACTGATCCGCGCCAGCACGTCGGCCTTCACGCTGGCCGCGCGATCGGCCTGCCGCTGCGCACCGAGCAATTGCGCCTCAGTTGTCTTCGCCAGCGTGAGGTCGCGCAGGACCGCAAAGGTCGCTGGCTCTTGTCCGGTGGTGCGATTGAGCGTCATCGACAGCGCAATGAGGCTGCCGTCGGGACGGCATGCCAGCACCTCGCGGCTGCGTTCGCTGCTGCCGTGCCGTGCGGCCTCGATCGCATCCTGAATCGCGGTGCGGTTTTCCGGCGCGAACAGTTCACTGAAGGCGCGCGAACGCGCCGGCTCTGTATCCAGGCCGAACATTTCGCGTGCCGCGTGATTGGCCGCCTGCAACTGGCCGCTATCGCTGAGAACGATCAGAGCGTCCGGAATCGCATCCAGAATCTGGCGAAGCTGATTTGTCTCATGCTGTGCGTCGTTTCGGGGGGCCGTGTTCACGGCGTCCGTGCTGATGTCTTTATCAGGCATCGCCGCAACTGCGACGGCAGGCGGGGGTGCCGCGCTGGCGACGCCGGTCGAAATCAGCGCCATGGCCTGTTCATTGTCCCACATGATCGTATGGAGCGCTGCCCCAACCGGCTCTCCGCCACGTTGCGGCGCTGAAATCCGCACCGGCGTGCCGGTGTCCGACGTGCTGCTGGCGGTGGAGACGCCGGGCTCGACGAACAAGGCATCGAGACCGCCGGCATCGTTCAGCGATTGCAGGTCCGGGTAGCCGATCTGATCGAGAAACGTGCGATTGGCATAGAGCAGCCGGTCGAGCCGGTAGATCAGCACGCCCGCCGAAATCCGGTCGAGTATCGCAAGGTCGGTTTGCGAATGCCCTTGCGGCATCTGTGCCACCGGCGCGAGCCAGCCCGGCATTTCGGTTGGCGCAGGATCATGTGAATCCCGTTCCGGCTCGCTGTCGGGCGGAGCAGTGGCCATGTCGTCCGGCTTCGTTGAGCCGTTATGCTCGAGGCGGGCGGAGAGCTGCCGCGCCAGTTCGTCGAACGCCGAATTCTCGACCGGCGTCAGCGTCGGGCGATGATCCTGCTGCGGCGAGCGAAACGGCACGACGTTCGGATGTGCGGCGTTTGGATGCGCAATAGCGGGTGGTGTGGGTTGCTCGATGGCTTCGGGCGGAATCGCGACGCTCTCTTGCGTGATGTCCCGAATGCCTGCGGTCCCATCGAGAATTTCGACGTTGTCCTGCGCTGCATGTTCGTTCGACGCGAACACTGGCTCGTTTTCGTTCGGTATCGTTTGGCCCGCACGGAATGCATCGAGGCGCGACAGCACGCCGAGATCGCGAATGAGGCCGAAGCCGCGATAGCCCGCGAATTGCCGCGCACCATCGTAAAACGGCACGCCGGATAGTTCGACCGGCAGATGCATTTGCGTATCGTCGATGGGCCAATCGACGGCAATGCCAGTCAACGTGGCTTTCGTATCCATTGCTGTGGCGATGCGGCCTTGCGGGTCGAGATCGAATTGCGCTGCGATCTCACCCCACGGACGTCCAAAGTTGGCAGCCACGCGCGGGCCGATCAGACCAGCGAATTCATCCGACTGAATTTCGAAACGGCCATCCGCATCGGTTCGCCAGGTGAAGCGCAGCGGCATTTTGCGAGGCGCGGGCGCGGCCAGCGGCGTTACGGTCCTGTCCGTTGCGGCAGGTGACGGCTCAACTGATGTTGCGGGCGGCTCGAAGGCAGACATCGGCGGTT
>JAKFUP010000091.1 GCA_021732625.1 Hyphomicrobiales bacterium | reverse complement strand
CGTCTTGACGGTCGATGCCGGGATCGCAAACGCAATACCTACGCTGCCGCCGGACGGCGAATAGATCGCGGTGTTGACACCCATCACGTCGCCGCTGGTGTTGAACGTCGGGCCACCCGAGTTGCCCTTATTCACCGGAGCGTCGATCTGGATAAAGTCGTCATAGGGACCTGTTCCGATATCGCGGCCGCGAGCCGAAACGATGCCGGCGGTGACCGTGCCGCCAAGACCGAACGGATTGCCGACAGCAAGCACCCAGTCGCCGATGCGCGGCTGACCTTCCGAGAGCGTCGCAAACGGGAAATCCTTGCCGTCATCGACCTTGATCAGCGCGAGGTCCGTACGAGGATCGGCACCGATCACCTTTGCGGTATAGGTCTTGCCGTCGTCTGCGGTCACTTCAACCTTATCGGCGCCGTCGACGACATGATTGTTGGTCACGGCATAGCCATCAGCAGAAATGAAGAAACCAGAGCCTTGCCCGGTCATCGAAGGTCCGCGGCCCCCGCGCGGTCCCTGACCTTGCAAGCCCGGTGGCAAGCCATCCTGACCGCCGAAGCGGCGGAAGAAGCGCTCCATTGGGGAGCCTGGCGGGAACGGCGAATCTTCGTTGCTCTTCTGATCGCCCGACTGTGCCTTCTCGGCCAGCCGAACACGGACCGAGATCACCGACGGCTTCACGCGTTCGACGATGTCGGCAAAACCGGTCGGCTGTTCGACCTTGCGAACGTCCTTGCTCACCTGAGCATGAGCGGGAGCGACGAAAAGGTTAGAGCCGTTAAAAGAAGGGTTGATGCCATAGCCGGCGACGCCAAGTCCCGCGACCACAGATGCCATCAGCGCGAGCTTGCGGATCGAAAACAGCGAACGGCGGGGAGCTGACGGGAAAGACGATAGTTCAGGACGGTCGGTGCGGGGCTCAGTCATCCAAAATCTCCAGGACCAAAATGCGATGAGAATCTCGCGGTGCGCGGAGGCACCTTGTGGTCTGAAGATGGGGGACGCAGCCTTACCGCGCACTGGCCGGGGAATTAATCTTTTGTAATAAAGCTCACCGCTGGATCGATACCGGGCATGACCGCTCAAAAACAGCGAAATAAGCCCCTCAATCTGCGGACGGCCGGGTTCCTATTCCGCAGCAATCAGCTTTTCCAGCTTCGCCTTTTCTTCCGGCGTTAGCGCAAGCGTATTGGCAATCTCAGATTGACTGGTCGATCGTCTGCGCCGCATGTGCATCCACAACGCCAGCACACCGCCTGCCAACGCCATTGGCGGAATCAGCCAAAGCAAAAAGGTTTCGCGGCTGACCCGCGGGTTCAGCAGCACGAACTCGCCGTAGCGGGTCACCAGAAAATCGGTGACCTGTGAATCGCTGTCACCGGCGGCGATCCGCTCCCGCACCAGAAGCCGCAGATCGCGGGCGAGCGGCGCATCGGAATCGTCGATCGACTGGTTCTGGCAAACCATGCAGCGATATTCGCGCGACAGCGCCCTTGCCCGCGCTTCCTGTGCCGGGTCGCTCATGATCTCGTCGGGCTGCACGGCGAACGCAACCGGCGAAAATGCCAGTACCGCGATCAGCGCGAGTGCAAGAAGCCGCGCCATCCCTACTCCGCCGGTTGGAGGTCGCGCGAGGCTTTCGCCGGCTTCGGCGCTCCCACGCGCAGGCGGCGATCCGATAACGACAGCAATCCGCCGAACGCCATCAGCATCGGGCCTAACCAGATCAGCAACACGAGCGGCTTGTAATAGATACGCACGGCAATCGCGCCATCCGCACCCGCTTCGCCGAGCGAAATGTAAAGTTGGCTGGCGCCGCGGGTCAGCAGCGCTGCCTCGGTTGTCGACATACCGCGCGTGGCGAAGTTGCGTTTCGACGGCGACATGGCGCCGACCTGCTGTCCATCGCGCGACACCACAAATTGAGCGATTTGTTCGCGATAATTCGGACCCTGACGCTGAATGAGACTTTCGAGCTTCACCGAATAGTCAGCGACGGTCACGATGTCGTTCTGCTTCAATGAAGCGATCCGTTCAGAATTCCACGTCGTCTCGCAGACGATCCCGATCAGCGCTACGCCGAGCCCGGCGTGCGCGAATGCAGTGCCCCAGTTCGAACGCGGCAAACCAATTGCGCGATGCATGGCGGTGCGGAACGGCACGCGCAGCAAACCGATGCGCTCAATCAGTTCGACGGCAGCTCCGACGATCACGAAGACCGCAAGCCCGATTGCGAGCGGCGCCAATGCCGCTCCGCCCTTGGCCCACGCCCACACCAGCGCGACGACGATCAGTGCCGCAACACCGGCGGCAAACAGGCGCTGTGCCGCTCCCAGCAGATCGCCGCGTTTCCATGCCAATAACGGTCCGAATGGCACCGCGATCAACAACGGCACAAACAATGGCCCGAATGTCAGATTGAAGAATGGCGCACCGACCGAAATCTTGTCGCCGGTCAGAACCTCGAGTCCCAGCGGATAGAGTGTGCCGACGAGAACAGTGACACACGCCGTGGTCAGAAAGAGATTGTTGAGTACCAGCGCGCCCTCGCGCGAGATCGGCGCGAACAGCCCGCCCTGACGCAACGCCGGTGCGCGCCAGGCATAGAGCGCCAGACTACCGCCAATGAAAAAACACAAGATCAAAAGGATGAAAACACCGCGACTGGGATCGGATGCAAATGTATGCACCGAAGTCAGAACGCCGGAACGCACGAGGAATGTGCCGAGCAGCGACAGCGAGAAGGTGATGATCGCAAGCAGGATCGTCCAGACCTTCAACGCATTGCGCTTCTCCATCACGACTGCGGAATGCAGCAAGGCCGTACCGGACAGCCACGGCATCAGCGAGGCGTTCTCGACCGGGTCCCAGAACCACCAGCCGCCCCAGCCGAGTTCGTAGTAAGCCCAGTACGATCCCATCGCGATGCCGAGCGTCAGGAAAATCCAGGCCATCAGCGTCCACGGCCGCACCCATCGCGCCCACGCCGCGTCGATACGGCCCTCGATCAAGGCCGCGACTGCGAACGAGAACGAAATCGAAAAGCCGACATAACCGAGATAAAGCATCGGCGGATGGATCGCGAGACCGATGTCCTGCAGGATCGGATTGAGATCGCGGCCTTCGATTGGCGGCGATGCAATGCGCAGAAACGGATTCGAGGTTGCCAGAATGAAGAGATAGAAGGCAGCTGCGATCCAGGCCTGAACCGCGAGCACGTTTGCGCGCAAGGACAGCGGCAGGTTGTTGCCGAAAGCCGCCACCATCGCGCCGAACAGCGCGAGGATCAGCACCCACAGCAGCATCGAGCCTTCGTGGTTGCCCCACACACCGGTGAACTTGTAGATCAGCGGCTTCAGCGAATGCGAATTCTCGAACACATTAACGACGGAAAAATCCGACGTGACATGCAACATCGTTAGCGCGCCGAACGAAAGTGCCACGAACAGGAATTGCGCCAGCGCAGACGAGCGGGCGACATTCATCAAACCGGCATCGCGCCAGCGAGCGCCAAGCATCGGCACGATCGATTGAATGATCGCAAGACCGAGTGCCAGAACCAGCGCGTAGTGTCCCGCCTCGGCGATCACTTCGCAGTTCCCGGCTTTGCACCGTAGTCGTCTTTCCAGTGTCCCTGTTTCTTCAGGGCCTCGGCGACCTCCTTCGGCATGTAGTTCTCGTCGTGCTTGGCGAGCACGGTATCGGCACGGAATACGCCCGAGGCATCGAGCGCGCCTTCGGAAATAATGCCCTGCCCCTCACGGAACAGATCGGGCAGGATCCCCTTGTAAGTCACGGGGAGCGTCGCGGTACCGTCAGTCACCTTGAAGCTGACGGCCAGGTTGTCACCGCGCGTCAGTGATCCTTGTTCGACCAGACCACCAAGCCGAAACCGTTTACCGGGCGGAATTTGCTTCTCGGCCGCCACCGCAGGCGTGGTGAAGAAAACAATGGAGTCACGCAGCGCATTGAGTACGAGCGCAGCCGCAATCGCCAGCACAACAAGTGCTCCGCCGATCATCGTCAGCCGCCGCTGCTTCCTCGTCATATCCTAGCCGCCGATCCCAAGCTGTTTGATGCCGTCGTTGAGTTCACGGAGCCGCTGCTCATCCTTTTCGAACACGCGTTGGGCATCGCTCACAGCCTGCCGCGCGGTATCGTTCTCGCCCAGCACCATATAGGCGCGAACCAGTCTCAACCAGCCCTGCACATCGTTGCCGTCCTGCTTCAGCCGTGACGAGAGGCGATCGACCATGCCGCGCACCATTGCGTTGCGGTCGGTTTCGTTGAGATCTTTTGCCGCTGCGATGTCCTCAGAAGTGGGGCCTGGTGCGCCGTTCCGCTGCACGACCGTTCCACCGGCCTGCGACAAAGCCGCCTGCACAAGCGGCCGCCATGGCGCATCTGCCGGCGCGCCGTCGAGCATCGCTTGCCAGATCCTTCGCGCCTCCTCAACGCGGCCATCCTGTTCCGCCGCCACACCGAGAAAATAGCGTGACTTGACTTCCTGAGCATCGAGCGCAACAGCGCGCTCGAATTCTTTTTTGGCGTCGGCACTGATGACACCGCCTGCGGCTGCAGACAACGCTTCACCCAGATCGGCGTGACGCGACGCACTCTCGCCCTTGAAGGTGATGACGTTTCGAAACGCCTTGGCTGCGTCCTCATAGCGGCCGAGCTTGAACAGGACGGGCGCGAGCACCTCCCATCCGCGAGCATCCGCCGGATTCTTTTCCAGATGTGCCTCGACCTGCCCGACCAGCCGGTCAAGCGACGCCGTCGAGACGTCGGCCCGCTGACGCTCCGCCAGCGGAAAACCGCCGAGCAACGGCGAGCCGAAGGCAAGGTAGAGGCCAGCAGCCAGCGCCGGTAGTCCCGCAAGCGCGACAACCGCTACCGCGCGTCGTGCTATCAGATGGACCGCGGAAGAGGTTTCAGGTGCCGCTTCGGACGCGGCGATCATCCGCCGGCCGATCTCAACCCGCGCCGCATCTGCGTCCGGGGCCGCGATCAGGCCGGCTGCGGCATCGCGATCCACCTCGGCCAGTTGGTCGCGATAGACGACGAGCTCACTGCCCGAGGGCGACGAGCGGCCACCGCGGCTGAGCGGCCAAAGCACAGCGAACGCCGCCAGCGCCGTCATCAGTCCAAGCACGAACCAGAGTGCCATTTCGGGGCGTTCCCGCAGGGTTCCAGAGGGGAAATACGCGACAAAAGGCGCGCAAGTCCACTGCCTTACACCATGGCAGAAAGGCCACCGCAAGGCGCGCCGGCATGACTTTTAAGGGAGAAGATTTGGACGGGAGGAGCCTGCCGTTATCCAGCCTTTACCCAGCTTTGGGCGCGGCCTTGCGTTCGACATAGACGGCATTGTCAGCCGCCTTGCCCATCAGCGAGGCGTAATCGAGACCGAACAGGATTTCGCAGAAACGAACGGCCGCATCGACTTGCATCTTGCGGAACGCTCGCACCCGCTGATCGGGCGTCCGCAACGAGGCGACCAGCGCTTCGATTGATTGCTCGACGTAATGCTGCAGTTCCGAGTAGGTGCGCAGTGTCACCTCGTTGATCGCCAATTCGCTCGCGTAGTTGCGGCAGGTGGCGACGAAATCGATCAAGGCCACCGTCTCATCCACGTCGATTGGATCAATCCGGGATGCCGCCGTAATATCCTTGTCGGGCCGCTGACGCAGCAGACGCCGGACACGGCCGGAGACGCTCTCGATTTCGGATTTCAGGGCGCTGGAGATTTCGACGCGGATAGAGGCAAGCTGTCGGCCCCAGACAGAATCGCTGCGAATGTCGAGTTCGGTCCTCAAGCCCCGAATGCCGTCGTGAACGGTTTTTAGGTGGTTGGAGATGTCGTCGAAGCGGCTGCGCTTGATATCGGCGCGCAGGTGCGAAGCGACACTGGCAAGGTCGTGGATCGCAATGGTCACGGCAACGCCAAACGGCGTGGCGGCGACACGAAGTTCATCGTCGGAACCGGCCATTTTGATCGCAATGCGGACGATCTGCCACGCTGCGCCGAGACGCTGTGTCACGAGCGAAAGCGCGAACGGCAACACCTGGCTGGACTGCAGCGACGGAACATTCAATGCCTCCATCGTCGCGGCAATTTGCGGGTCGCCGAATGCACGCATGAGCCGCGGCAGCTTGTTGCCGAGCGCCTCAAGCGCATCGCGCGCGCCGAGAACCGCACCGGTTAGCGCCAGATCTTCGACGACGCTCGGTGCGCCGATACGCCCCAACGACCGGCTATCCGGCCCCCCGGACGTGATTGCTGCAATCGCGCTGGCAGCGGCAATCTGAAAGGTCTTGATCGCTGGCTCAATACCAACCGTATGCTCGGCCGCCTGCGTCAACGCGGTGTCGAACTTCTGAGCCTCTTCGGGAATGCCGTCGCGGATCAGCCATTGCCAGATCGGTGACAGCGAGGAACGCCGGATACGGCCCGGGGCGGCGGAATTTCCCTCGACGAGAAACGGCTCGAGCGGCTGAAACACGAGACGCGAAGGATCTTCGATGCCGCGCGAACGATCATTGTCGTCCGACTGCCGCACGATCTTGCGAAGCTGTTCGAGGACGAGGTTGGGGACGGTGGCATCGTCGCCCCGCTCGATCGCGCGCTCGAACTCCCGCATCAGCAGCGCCTGCGACTGAGGCGGCAGCTGCGCGAGAAAGTCCTTCAGCCGATCAATCGCGTTTGACCCCATGTGCCATGACCCATTGGCGTACGCACGTACCCATCGGGTGTATTATCAACGCCAGCGTTAAGAAGCCGTTGAGGAACAGGGAGTTGGAGGGGAAATTGAGGGGTTTAGCGGGGCTGAAAACCGAGGTTCGGTCATTCGAAACCTGGATTTCGGCCCTGTTATGCTCCCGGAAGCGTCAATTCGGCCCGAAGCCCACCCGTGGGAGCCGTTCCGAGCACCAGCCGGCCCCGGTAAAGCGAGGCGAGTTCGACCACGATCGACAGGCCAAGGCCCGATCCGGGCTTGGATTCATCGAGACGCTGCCCGCGGCGCGCCACCTTGTCGCGCTCCTCGGGCGACAACCCCCGCCCGTCATCGTCGACGATGATCCGAATGGCCGGGTCGAGATCGCTATCCGGCACTCGTTCGGAGATCACCTCGATGAGCACCCGCTCCCGCGCCCATTTGCAGGCGTTATCGACGAGATTGCCGGCCATCTCCTCGAGATCCTGTCGCTCGCCGCGAAACTTCACATCGGGCGTCACCACGACCTCGATCATAATTCCACGGTCGCGGTGAATTTTCTCCATCGTGCGGTGCAACGCCTCGATCACAGGCTCGACGTCGGTTACGCTCGCGACCGTCGTGACACGTGCGGCAATGCGGGCGCGTTCAAGATGATGCGCGACCTGATCGCGCATCACGTCCGCCTGCTCCAGCACTTTCGAAGCGAATGGATCGCTGCCGTGCGCCGCAGCCTCATTCACGATTACCGACAGCGGCGTCTTGATCGCGTGCGCGAGATTGCCGACATGGGTCCGCGCGCGCTCGACAATTTCGCGATTGGCATCGATTAAAGCATTGGTCTCGCGCGCCAGCGGCGCAATCTCTAGCGGGAAACTTCCCTCGAGCCGTTCGGCTCGGCCAGAACGAATGTCCGCCAGCGATTGCGAAATGCGTTTGAGCGGTGCGAGGCCGTAGCGGACCTGAAAGATGGTGGTGATGATCAGCCCAAGGCTGAGCGCCAGAAACGTGCCGCCGAGATAGAAGTCGAACGCGCGCGTCTCCTCGAAAATCTCGCTGGCGTCGCCGCCAACCGTAACGAGAAAACGTCCATCGCCGCCTAGATCGACCTGCCGTTCTGCCGTGCGCAGCCGCTGGTCTTCGGGGCCGGTGATATACCCGATGCGTAGCCCCGCCGCGTTGAGTTCGATCGCTTCGTCTTCAAGCTTGGGAAGCTTCTTGTCCCACAGCGAGCGCGACGCGCGAACGTCCTCCTTGGTGCCGTCGATGCGAGTAATCTGCCAGTACCAGCCTGATAACGGCAATTCGAACAGCGGCTCGCCGAGAGATTGACTATCGCGTTCGCTGGAGTCGTCGGGAGTTCCAATCTCGGCAATCAGCGTACGCAGATAAAGATTGAGGCGGCGATCGAACGATCGCTCTGAGGCTTGACGATAAACCGAGGATAGAATGATCCCGGTAATGACCAAGATCACCGCCACCCAGGCAGTCGCCGACAGGAATAGCCGGGTGGCGAGTGAGCTATCGCGCATCGGCCGGCGGTGCGAGCAGGTAACCCAGTCCGCGCACCGTCTGGATGATGTCGGCGTCCAGCTTCTTGCGAATGCGACCGACGAACACTTCTATGGTGTTGGAGTCGCGATCGAAGTCTTGATCGTAAAGATGCTCGACCAGTTCGGTGCGCGACACCACGCGGCCGGCGTGATGCATCAGATAAGCAAGCAAGCGATACTCGTGCGACGTCATCTTGACCGGATTGCCGCTGACGTTGACGCGATTGGTACGGGTATCGAGCGTCACTGGCCCGCACGTCAGCTCGCTTTGCGCGTGTCCAGCGGAACGGCGCAGCAAGGCGCGGATGCGCGCCAGTATCTCCTCGAGATGGAATGGTTTGGCGACATAGTCGTCGGCGCCGGCATCAAAGCCCTGCACCTTATCGCTCCAGCGGTCACGCGCCGTCAGGATCAGCACCGGCATGGAGCGCCCGTTGCGTCGCCAAGCTTCCAGCACCGAAATGCCATCCATCTTCGGCAGACCGATGTCGAGCACCACGGCGTCATAGGGTTCGCTGTCGCCGAGGAAATGCCCCTCCTCACCGTCGAACGCCCGATCGACAACATAGCCTGCGTCCGACAGCGCTGTCGTGAGCTGACGGTTAAGGTCGGGATCGTCTTCCACGACAAGCAAGCGCAATTCCAATCTCCGCGAATAGGAGCCGGAAATCGCCGACTCAGAGCACACTCAAAACGACTGCGATCATACATCCGCATTTGAACGCGCCCAAGTTGATCTATGCCGCAGTGAACGCACTATGAACAGTCCGAACCCCGAATGTTACTTTTTCTTCATGACCGCCTTTGCCAACTGCCCCAGCGGGCCGGGTGCATCCTGTCCGGTCACGGCGCTGACCTTCTCGCGTGTCCGGCCGCTGATGTAGACGCCGAGCACACCGAACCGGAAACCCCAATACGCCACCAGCAAAGCGGTGGCAGCGACGAGCGCGTTGATGGTCTGCAGATCCCCGGTCCAGAACTCGTGCACCAGGACAGCCCATAGCGCAGCGCATTCAAGCGTCAACTCGACCGCGTAAAACGGCCGCCACCAGCGTTGCACGAGATCGTCGCTGGCGATCTCCGCGCGAATGGTCTGCTGCGTTTCCGCCACCGACGTTCGTTGCGCCTCAGCTTCGGCGCGGATCGCATCGGCCCAGCGGTTCTCTGCCTCCGCAATCCGGTCAACCGGACAGGACGGCAGCGCAGCGCTGACATCGCGTGGGGTTGCCGATGCCGCGCCCACGACCTCGGCCAGAATCTTTCCGGCCGCGCCGCCAAGCGGCCCACCCAGCGCAGTGCCCAGAATCGGCGCGCCGAGTGCGATCACCTGTTTTGCAACATCACTCCATTCCATTGCCAGCTCCCAATGTCTCGATCTTGTTCGGAGGACGGCGATGCCAACGCCACCAGACGGCACCGATGACGCCGGTGGCGATCAGCAGCAGGCCAACCGCGATCAACCATTGCGACGTATGCCAACCCTGCTGCACGCCGGCGGAAGCGACGACCGTGGTGCTCGCCGACGATCCCGTTGCGATCGCCTTCACCGCACGTGGAACGACAGGTTTATTGCCGCGCATATAAACGCCGACCCAATTGCGTCCGCCGGCTTGCGCCATCCGCCGCCCTGCCCACGCCCTCACCTCACCGCACGTTTTGCCGGAAAGAATATTGCGGTTGGCCGCGATGGCGGAATTGCTGAATACAGTTGCGCTGGACGCCTCGGGATTTGCCGCAAACAACCTTCGCGCAGCCGCTGGTCCGGCAAAGTGAGCGAGGTACAGATCGCCTTCTGTCCAACCCGGCCCAATGATGCGTGCGTTGTCTTCCCAGAATCGCGCCAGCATCTCGATCGCACACTTTGGATCGGCACGGAGCGCCAGCACCTCGGCGTCCGTCCGGCCTGTAAACCAATCCGGCCGGTGACGGCGCACCGTCTCGAGCCACGTGGCGTTGACAAATTGCGCTAGTCCGGTTGCAGACGATGTCGCTGCCTTCGCATTTGCCTTGCCCGCGCTCTCGATCTGAATGGCGCGCGACAAGGTGTCGTCGGAAATAATCCGACTAACGGCACTGGTCATGGATTTTCCCGGGAAAGCCGCCCAAAGGGAGCAGCCGCCAACGCATGGCAAGCGGCAATTGGATAAAACAGACGATCGGACAATCGGAATGACGAATCCCGTGCGCGCGATCAGAAGCGGTCAATTGCTATTCGCGTATACTCAAAGCTCGGCTGAGACTTCGAAACCGTGCAAGTCAACCGACGCACCCGTAGAAGCTGATTTGAAAATATTCACCAGGCCTGGATCGTTCACCACTGTAAAATCGGCAGCAGTTTCCGCGCCGTCATTTATATCGACTGTCGCATTCGAGATTGTCGGTATGATCCGCATCGTCTGCGGAAGTTTGTAGGGAATGCCGACGTTGCTGGTCGTTCCGAAGAAATTGACTGCTCGGGCGACAATAGAATTGTGATAGATTCTGAAATAGTAACGATGGCAGAACGAAATTTCTTGGCCGTGTGCGCGAACCGCCAGCGGAGTTGCCTGCAAACCTTGCTCAAGCTGAACCTTGCCAACATCGAGCGTAACATTTTGCGCCTGCGTCGAGTCCGTCCAGAAGAATACGAGCAGGTTATTAGCGGAGCCGGAAATTGTTCCGGTCAACGAGATTGTCGCGAGCGTATTCGCGGTCAAAGCTATTGAACCTGCCGCAACAATCGTCGTGGTTGTAGAGATAAAGAAATTACCCGTCGTGAACGTACCGCTAGTCCAACTGTTCACGATGTCTTTGGTGATAGTGTCGGCGGTTCCCGTCCATTCGACAATGGCATAACGCAGCGTCGTTGAGACCGACATGCGAACGCGCGCGGACAGCGCGACCCCTTGCCCTCGAAGGTCGATGCAGTTGGCACTTTCGATGGCCTGCGCGATGCCAAACCGTTGTGCCGTCGCATTCGCCTGCGATAGACGCATCATGTACGGTGTGCTGTTCTCGGCGTTAGTGACTTGAGAAGCAGTAACGCCTGCAGTCTGTGTCAGACCGTACCAGCGATCAAAAGCGTAAGTTACATCAGCGATTGCAGCCGCGCCCGAATTTGCCCGCTGCCAGACAGCACCATTCGGATTGATCAGGCGATTGCGGAATCCGAAGGCGCCATCGATTGACAACGCACCGCTGGACGTGATCGCCGCCGTCGTGCCTGCGTTCTGAAGGCCCGCACCAGGCGCGATACTCGTGATGGTTCCGGCGCCACCGCCAGACCCCGTAGGCCCGCCGACCTGCCGCCAGCGTGACAACATGTCGTCATAGATCAGTGTCGCACCTTGCTTTGATGCCAGCGTCAGATCGGCCGAGAAGCCAAAGCGGTTCACTGCGGTGGAGGATGCATGCTCGGTCCTGAGTACGACGTTGAACGAGCCGACATTGTAGACGTAGACCGTCCGCCCACTGGCGCCGGCCGCAAGTCCCGTCACGTCGCGGCTCGCATCGGTTGACAGACGGACGACACTCGCCGTTGAGAAGCCCGACGGCGTATAGTCATTCTGGTTCGATGTGATCTGGCTTGGCGAGATAACGCCGGTGAGACAGAGCGCGCGCGGCAGGGTCAGATTGCCGGTGGCCTGATCGATGACGAAGGCATCTGTAAAACTCGTGCCATCCGGAGAGACCTTCAGTTGAAAGGCGTCGGAACCGACAAGCCCGAATTCGGCGCGCGCCGAGAATGCGTTCGAGAACACGACCGACGCGGTATTGCCTGCGACCTGCTTCGAGAGTTGCAGCCGGACATCGCCACTTCCCCCGTCGCCAGTCGCTATACCCGTTAGCAGCACGGCATTTGATCGCACGCTGAGCCGGTTCGTCGTATCGGCGGACGTATTGACGCCGACATGATCGAACATCGTCGGGAAGTCGCTCAGGTCGCGCCACACCGCGCCATCGAAAACGAACAGCACATCGTCGTCCACCGACCATGCGATCCAGCCGGTGTGAGACACGAGAAAACGCCACGCACCGTCTTGCCAGGCGGCAATCTCCGCAGCGTGGCCCGCCCACACGCCCGTCGGACTCACGGCCACGATATGACGATCGCCCTCCATTGGGACGAGCGGTGGCGCCGTACGGTCAGTATCGAGGACGGCTATCTGAATCGCGGCGTCTAAAATCCGCAGCGATTCGTTGTGCGTAACATGCTTCTGCGCCTGACTGCCTTCGATGAAAGGCAGTCCGAGATTGGTTGTTTCGGTCATGATTGCTCAGATGCTGATGGTGGTTTCTGCGAAATGGCCCAGTCCGATCTGGGCGGAGACTTGCGCGACACGAACGTGCAGGTTTGAGAGCGGCGCACCGAAGTCGGCGAGTTCATCGGCGTTCGGGTAGAGCGCTGACGAAACCGAACTCGCGAGCCGGCGCACGACGGTCGCACCGGACAAAATCTCGACGACATAGGATTCGCTGTCTTCGCCGAGCGGCGGCTCGATCGCCCAGTTGTCGCCGTCGCGGCGGGTGCGGCGTATCCAGGACAGATGAATGCCGTCTCCTTTGCGCACGGCGGAAACATGAACCGGCGACAGTGGTGCAAGCGCAGTCGGACCTGGCGTCACTGTTAGCGCTATTGCGAGCGGATCGTTGTGGCTGCGGCCAGCTGGCGCGATGCGCAGATTCATCGGCCGCGCCAGCGCACCAAATCCCCGCGCTATCGGAATCAGATGATCGTCGAGCAAGACAAACGGCGCGCCGGCCGGCACCTCATCCACGATCGCGTATTCCGAGCCCGCCTGCCCGCGCAGCAATCGCGACAGCCGATAGGTTCGATCTCCAACCAGTTCGGCATTGACGAACTGCATGACCTCCCAAACGCCATCGGCGGTTTGCACTGCCGCGGCGTTGGCGCTTTCCAGCACGCGTCCGTCGGAGAGCGATGTCAGTCCTCCGCCATAAAGTCTCACGCGAAACTGCGATGCGCGATCCCAGCGGCTGGTTGGCCCGCGCGGCAGGGGATCGAGCGTCTCGCCCATGATCGCGGGCGCAAGCGCCGCCGCAGCCTTGTCGAAACCGGAGCCATCGGCGGAGCGCCAGATATTCACCGCGCCCGGCCACGGATCGGCGAACACCGCAAGCCGCGTCAGGACCGGCGGCAACGACGATTCGAGCGTCGGCAGGTCGAGCACCTCGACACGTACCGGGCCCACGGCCGGTGGCAACGGCGGAGAGCGCCGGCGTGGCAACGACAACGGAACCGAGAACACCTCGGGATCGATGCTACGCGCCCTCACCTGCCGCGATTGCGTATCGACCAGCGTATCGATCTCAAACAGTCTGCGCCGATCGGCGACCGTGACAGCGACGACATCGCCCGGCGTCAAAGCCAGCTTGTTCATGCCGAGCGCGAACTCGGCACTCTCACGACCGGCCCAGAGATCTTGCAACCAGATTTCAGAGCGCCGTGACGCCGCCGCGTCATTGGTGACGATGGCGAAATCCGCCCGCGTGGTGCGGTTCGAGCCGCCGATCAGGCGGCGCGAGGTCACAGCCGAGCGGCGATAGTCGGCCGTCGCGTCGGTGTAACCGAACGAGATTTCACGCGGCAGTTCGGTTTCCTGTCCGCGCGTCAGCCGTGCCGGTGAGCCGCGATCCGGTGCGACCAGTTCGTCTTCAGCAAGCTCGGCAGCGGGAACACCGCCACGCTGAATAAAACGCAGTGTGCCGTCGGCCGCGGTCGCATCGAACGCATAGGCCGTCGCCAGCGGTTCGATCATGGCGCGCGGCGGCATTGGCCGGTCGACGGCATAACCATCGCAACTGTCGCGCAAAGCCGATGTATCCACGCCGGACACTTCGCTGTCGCGCAGAATCGCTGCGACCAGATCATCGAGCGGCGCACTGCCAAGCCGTCCCGTCAGCCAGTGACCCGTTTGCCAATTGCGAGCATCGCTCCAGATATCCTCCGCAACCGGAAACGCCGGATAAGGCCGCGCGTCCCACGTCCACAGATGGATCGCCGACGGATCGATCATCCGCCCGCCATAAATCGGCGAAACCGGATTGATCGCCTCGCTCGCACCGAACGCCGGATCGAATGCCTTGAGTACCGCTTCAAGCATCCGGCGCTGGATCAGATCGTCGCGTTGTCCATGCGAGAAATAAGGAACGAATGATTCCGACGACTTCGGATCGGGAAACACACTGGGCTGGTTGGCGCCCTTGTCGATTGCGGGACAGCCGATCTCCGTGATCCAGATCGGCTTGCTGCGCGGAATCCACGCTGTCGGCGATCCAAGCTCAGCGTGCGCAACACGCTCATAATGGGCATTGCTCCACCAGCTCCAAAGGTCCTTTGGCCGGAACGTCCACGGCTTGCCGAGCCCGTCGGTGATCGGAACACGATCCTGATCCGCGCGCGCAGCCGCATCAGGATAGAACCAGTCGTATCCTTCGCCGCGCGACAGATTTGCGCCGAGATAATCCAGGTCGTAGATCGACGACGCGATCGCCATGTCGGCATGATCGGCTTCGTCGCGCCAATCGGCGAGCGGCGCATAGTAATCGATTCCAACCGCATCGATCGCGCTCGACGCCCACAACGGATCGAGCGGAAACCGGACCTCCGCTGCATCGCTGCCGATCACGTCAGAGCCGTACTCGGTCCAGTCTGCGCCATAGGTCACCGTTGCAGACCCCACGATGGCCTTGACCTCGGCGGCCAGCGACACGAGCTGCTGTACGGCCGGATAAACTCCGGAGCCGGAGCGCACGCGGGTCAATGCCGCGAGCTCCGATCCGATCATCATGGCGTGCACGCCGCCCGCAGCCTCGGAAAGATTGGCGTAGTGCAAGATCATGTTGCGATAAGTCGCGAAGAAGTTTGCGACCTGCGTTGCGGCCGCCGTCGTCCCCTGTGGCGAACCGGGTTTTCCCGGCGCGGGATCGCAGGTGATGCGGCCCCGCCATGGATAAGGCGGTTGCGGCGCCACACCGGTGTACGGATCCTGCCGCGCGTTCTCCGCCGGAATATCCATCATCACGAATGGATAGAGCGTGACTTTCAAACCGCGGCGTTTGATCTCGGCGATCAGCCGGATCACCGTGTCATCCGACGGCGTGCCGCCGAATGCGGGCCTGCCATCGACCGTGGATACGAGATGGGCACCAGCGCGCGTCACGCCTGCCACCGACCATGGCGCACCGGAGGTTTGCTTGATCGCATTGTCCACGCCCGGCTGCACGACGCATTGGCCCGCGCGCAAATCGCTGCCGAACCACGCGACCACCAGCGCAATGCGCTCGATCAGCGGACAGATCGTCTGCAGATCGTCCAGCGCAGCAATCACATCGCTGCTCGCATACGTGGTGGTGCGGTTCTCGGGCGCGGACTGGCCCGGCCCGAGCAGGCGCACGCGCGTTTCCGTGTCGTAACCGAATTCCGTGGTGCCCGGAATCAGCGTAACCGCGCGCACCATGTTTTCGAGCCGCCCGACCGGCCGGATGATCTCGAACGACAGTTGCGGAATGCGATTGCCGAATTCGGCAAGCGGCAGACGCTCGAACACCACATAGGCGAGCCCGCGATATGCGGGTACGTTGACCGCACCCTCCTTGGCGACGATCAGACCATCCGGCGCCTGGAACTCGTCGCCGCGATACACGCGAAAATTGAGCGCAGCCGTATCGAGCGGTTTGCCGTCGGCCCAGACCCGAGCCACGCGCGCGATGACACCTTCACACAGTCCGACAGCAAAGTTTGCATAGTAAGAATAGGTCGTGGTGGTTGTCGTCGTCGGCGTGGCCCCGCCGCCACCAGAGTCGCCGCTGAAAATATCGCCCTTGCCGCCGCTTCTCGTGCCGCCACCGGAGGTTTCGTTGCGCGTGGACACTGCCTCCTCCAAGCGTGTCGCCCAGATCATCTGGCCGGCCAGCCGCGCGCGTCCGTAGACCCGCGGGATCGGCGCGCCTTCGGTCGATGCCATCACATCGAGGTCCGAAAGCCGCGGGCCTTCGACGTTGCGGCTTTGCGGATCGGCGCCGCCGATCAACGCGCGATCGATGAAGTTTCCCGCAAGCGCTCCAGCCAAACGTCCGGCAACAGCGCCCACCGGGCCAAATACGGAGCCAACCGCACCGCCTGCCACTGAAAGAACAAGTGCGGCCATCAGTTCGTCACTCCGGGAAACCCAAATACGTATGCAATCCGTCTGCGCCACCACGGCGCAATCGCGATCTCGCAAACCGATGCGCCGTCGTGGGCGTGAATCATGTGACCATCGTCACTGACAATCGCCGCGTGCTTTGCGATAAAACCCTCACGCCAGCGGAACAGCAGCACATCGCCCGGCGCGATCGCAGCCTGATCGGCCGCAACGAGATGCCGGAAGCCGGCATCGGCGAGCGTCTCCTCGCCGGTCGCCTCCGCCCAATCGGGTGCATAGGCACGCATCGGCTCGGGCTCATCGCCGATCAGATTGCGCCAGACGCCGCGGATCAGGCCGAGGCAATCGCAACCGACGCCCTTCACAGATGACTGATGGCGATAGCGCGTGCCGATCCAGCTGCGCGCCTCTACAACGATCTGCGCGCGGGTCAGGGACATGAGAAAGCCGAAAAACTTGAGAGGGAAACCACTGCAACTCGGCGACAACCATGGTAGTCTGAGGCTTTCAGAGAGCGACCATGCGCCGCCCCTTTGCCCTGTTGATTGCCGCCGCGATCTCATTTGCACTGATGGCGTTGCCCGCCTCGGCCGCGCCCGACCGTGTCGCGCTCGTCATCGGCAACGGCGCCTACATCAATGCCGGCAAACTGACCAATCCGCCCAATGATGCGGCTGATGTCGCAGCGGCCCTGCGCAAGCTCGGTTTCGATGTCGTGGAAGGCCGCGATCTCGACAAGCGCGCGATGGAAACCAAAGTCATCGAATTCAGCCGCAAGCTCGACCGCGCCGGATTGGCGCTGTTCTTCTATGCCGGGCACGGCATGCAGGTTGGCGGCAAAAACTATCTCGTCCCGATCGACGCCAAACTCGAGCGCGGTGGCGATCTCGGGTTCGAAACGCTCGACGTCAGCCAGGTGCTGGCACAAATGGAGGCCGACAGGCGCGTCAACCTGATTTTCCTCGACGCCTGCCGCGACAATCCGCTGGCGCGCTCGCTGTCACGTAACCTCGGCACCCGCTCCGCCACAGTGGGACAGGGCCTGGCGTCGATTCAAAGCGCTGTCGGCACCATGATCGCCTATGCAACGCAGCCGGACAACGTCGCGCTTGATGGCGACGGCGGCCGCAACAGCCCGTTCACCACCGCGCTACTGAAACACATTGGCACGCCGGGTCTCGAAGTCCGCAGCATGATGACGCGCGTCCGCGCCGACGTGATCACCGCGACCCGCGAGAAGCAGGTGCCGTGGGATCATTCCTCGCTGACCAGCGAGGTAACGCTGACGCCTGCGCTGGCGATCCCCGCCCCCGGCCCAACGCCTTCGGCGGACTCCGGCGAAATCGCGTGGAGCTTTCTGAAAGACACCAGCGATGCGAGCCAGCTCCGGCGCTTCGTCGAGCAATATCCTGACAGCACGCGACGCGGCGACGCGGCCGCACGGATGCTGAAACTCGAACAGAGCAAGGTCGCGGCCCTGCCGCCTGAGACTGCGTCAACGCCGAGCGCGCAGGCTACAAAGCCTGCGCTCGAGCCGGTGCGGACTTCGGAGATCCGCCGCCGTGCCATTGATGCCGGCGAGAATATTGCGTCGGTAAAGAATTTGCCGAGCGCAGCCGAATGCAGAGACCGTTGCGTCAAGGACAAGAAATGCAATGCCTGGACCTACCATCCATTATCAACCAGCGTTTGTACATTTTACGATAAAGGTAGAGCTCTTAATTATGCACCGGAGATGCTTGACCTCTTTTCCGGCGTCGTCACGACCGACAATGACCTCTCTGCTCAACCGTCCGCCGCCGCACCGCCGGAACCGGTTCGGACATCGGCGACGGTCGCCAAAGGTTCGATTGAAAACTATAGCCCCTTGATCGGCTCGATAAAGGTGGCCTCAGCCGCCGATTGCCGCAGTATCTGTCTCGCCAACAAGACCTGCAATGCATGGCAATACTTCCAGCCCTCCTATACGAGCTTCAACGCCGGGGCGACCGAATTGATGCGCAATACGTGCCATCTCTATCCGAACGGTGACATCGGAAAGGTACCGCGTTCGGACGTCGTCAGCGGCGTCGTGAAAATCGCCTCCGCACCCCAGCCCGAACCAGTGCGGACATCCGTTGTCTATCAGGGGCACTACATTGACCCTCCCCCTAGCCTCCAGAACCCAATCTCAATGATGAAGGTGGCGAGCGCCGCCGCTTGCCGTGACAATTGCGTCAAGGACAAGAAATGCAACGCGTGGCACTATTATTCGTCGGCCACATCCAGCTCGATTGTGCCCGCCGCCACGATCTCCCGAATACGGAACCTGTGCGGCCTTTACGATAAGGGCGCTCTGTCAAAGGAAAAAACTGCACAAGACACTGAGTTCGTCGGTGTCGTTACGATCAGCACTGCCCCTGCCGCGCCGCAGCCCGAACCGGTGCGGACATCGGCGATCGCCAATAATCGTCTAATTTCGGGCAACGTCAACGACCTGATCTTGGTGACGACGCTCCCAAGCGCAGCCGAATGCCGCGACAGTTGCGTCAAGGACAAGACATGCAATGCATGGAATTACTATCAGCCTTCGTACATCGCGGTTCGCGACGGCGGTTCAACCAATGATGAACTGAGAAAAAAATGTGTGCTGTATAAGAAAGGTGTCGTCCTATCGCAGCAATCGCCGGGCATCGCCGCCGGCGTCGTCAAGACCGGTGCGGGACCGGCGGCCTCCAGCCGCTGAACAAACCTTTCTTGGGTACCATTAAAACCTCATCCCTGCAGCGAGCCGCCATCGTTCCCGGGCATGCCCGATATCGGATAGCTGATGACGAAGTCGTTGCCGGGGATATGCGGAAAGCCGCGGAAGTTGACGGTGTTGCCAAACACATCGCGGCAGGTCGCGAACTGCTTGTCGCAACCGGCCGTCACCGTGAAGGCATCGCCCTCGGCAATCGGCTCCGGCATCGCCTGCCACAGCGACAGCCGCACGCCGTTGCCGGTCACGCGGTGATCCTTGATCTCGATCGCGAGACCGGTGTTCGAGCCGCTGGTCCAGCTCAGGCGTCCGCCGGTGAACAGGCCTTCCGTAAACGCATCAATGCCGGTCACAAAAACTATCGACGTCCCGGCTAGATTATCGACGGCTCCCACGCCGTGAAAGCCCACCGTGGCGAGATTGAACTTGCAACGCTGATCGCCGAGGTCGGCGTTGCATTTCCCGGTATAATAGCGCCCGCTGTCTTGCGCGAGGCTGTCGGCAAGGCCGCGCAGCTCGGCGCTGAACGCCTGCCCCTCACGCTTGACTTCGCCAAGCGTGCCGCGCGCGGTCAGAATGCGCAGCGAGACGTCGCTCCAGTCCACCAGCCAGGTCTCGATCTGCGCAGCATCATATCGCCCGCCGGCGAGGTCATGCTCGGTGAGCGCCTGATCGTCGAATGCACCCGCGATCTCGCTGCCATCGATCGACAGATCGAACCGGCTGGTCGCTTCCGATCCGGTAAATCCAGTGCCCGCGCGATAAGTCACCCCGGCGAACACCAGATCGTCATCGTGATCGGTAAATCCAAGAACCGCCCCGTCGCGGCGGGCAATCTTCCAGCAATGCGCAAGCGTGGTTACGCCCGCATCGAGCTTGTCCTGAAGCGCTGACGGGATCGATCTCATGGCTTGATCTCCACCAGCGGAATTTTTGGAATCGCACCAGCCTCGAACGCCGACAGATCGACCTCGAGGTAATCCGTATCGAAACGCACCGGCACGTCGAACAGAAAACCCGCGGTGACGCCCTCGCCCATGGCCGGAAGGTGACCTGCCAGAAACGTCACAAGGCCCGCGATGGGATCGACGGTGAACGCGTCGCCGGTCTCCACCTCGACACCGCCGACGGCGACCCGGACCGATCCTTCGATCGGTTTGACGATCGGACGCTGATAGACGGCATAAGCGCCGCCGTAGGATTTCACAAGTTGAAACTGCGTACGCGCACCGTCGCCGGTGCCGATCAACTGATCGAGCGGCGTGATCGGCGACAATGGCTGCGCCGACGAATGATCGAGCCGGTCACGCCAGCGAAAGCCATACAGCTGGCCGCGGCGTTCTTCGAAGAACGCGACGACAGCTTGCAAGGCATCGAATGTCTTGACGCCATAGCCTGCGTCATAACGGCGTCGCGAGTGCGCCCAGCGCGCGTTACGCTCCTCGCGGCCCGATCCAAAGGTGACGATCTCGGTTCGCCGTTCCGGCCCGCCCGCGCTCCGCAGCGCGATGTCGAGCGGAAACAGCACCTCATGAAACGCTGCCGCCATCGCCTCGCTCCTGGTGTATGCGCGTCTTCCGATCGCAAAGCCGGATTCCACTTTACGGAATACGCTAGAGACTCCGCCGACCTCGCGCGACCGCTCGCGCGATCTGACCGGCGATATAGGTTTCCGAACGGCGGAAACTGTCGGCGTCGGGCGTTGCGATGTTGACGACAATGCTATTGCCGCCGCCTCCACCGGCCGCCACGCCGAGCCGTCCATCGGGTCCACGCTTCAGCGGCATGATAGCCTCGGGTCCGGCCTCGCCGGCCAAGCCGACGCCGCCACCAAGCGGGAAGTACGTCGGCGAGTTGATGACGCCACCGCTCGCGAATGGTTTAACGCTGCCGCCGATCCCGCTCGTGACGCTGCCGACGAGCGATCCGATCCCGGAGGAGACGATGCCTTCCAGCGGCTTGAAGGCGAGTTTGACGGCGAGATCAGACGCCTTCAGCGTCAACGATTTCAGCACGTCATCGAATTGTTTGCCGCCGGCGACCGATCCGGCGAAGGCGCGTGTCACGACCGACGCAAAA
>JAKFUP010000135.1 GCA_021732625.1 Hyphomicrobiales bacterium | reverse complement strand
CTTCTCGTCCCCCATGGCGCGTTGCAGATCGCGCCGTGTCATGTCGAGACCGACCGCATATCCGTAGACGCAGTCGAGCGCCTTCTCGGCCGGAATGTTCATGCCGCCCGATTTGAGCGCCGCCACCAGTTCGACCTCGTAGTGATAGTTCTTGGTCAGCGACGGGTAGGGATGGTCGGCCACCTCGCCGACCTTGACGTTCTGAATGGCGTCTGACGGCTTCTGGAAGAAAAACGGCGGCTCGCGTGTCGGGTCCGAGCCCATCTCGCGCGAATGCGCCGCATAGTTACGGCCGATGCAGTAGATGCGCCGCACTGGAAAGACCTCTGGCACGCCGGCAATCGGAATGCTCGCGGCGCCGATCGGGAAGATCGCCTTGACGCCCAGCCCAACCTGCGCGTCCACTGTCTCGCTGCCGAGCGTCGCACCGGCAAAGGCAACGCCTGCTCCGGCCAGAATTGTCCTGCGATCGATCTTGTCCATGATGTTTCTCCCGTTCGCTTTCATTGTACCGGCTCGAGGCCTCTGGTCTTAATCGCGGCGGCGCCCTCGCCGCTGCGGATCAGATCGATCAGCGCATGTGCCGATGCTTTTTGCGTTCCGGCCGCCGCGATCCCGGCGGAATATACCGTAAAATTCTGGATCTCGCGAGGCAGCGGACCCACCAGCACCACCCCCTTCACCGGCAGAATTTCGCTGATCTGGTGGAGTGCGATCTCCGCCTCGCCACTGGCAACGCGCTCGGCGACATAGCCGCCGCGCACCAGCACCGACTTGGCCTTGACCTCAGCGCCAATGCCGAGTTTCTCCAGCAGACCGGCGAGATAGATGCCGCTGCTGCCGCCAGAGGCCGGATCGATGTAGGCAACGCTCCTGGCTGTCAGTAGCGCCTGCTTGAAAGCCTCGACGGTGGCGATATCCGGCTTTGGCGCGCCCTCGCGAATCGCCACACCAACGCCGACGCTGGCCAGATTTGTCGTACCGCCGGAAATCTTGCCGGAATTTTCCAGGGTTCGAAGCGCCGAAGGCGAAGCGATCACGACATCGAAACGCTCGCCGCCTTCGATGCGCTTGACCAGATTACCAACGGTGTCGTTCTGCCATTGCAACTGAAGCCCGGAGGCTTCGAACGCCGGAATCACTGCCAGTAAAACCTCTTTGAATGCGCCGGCGGTGAGCACCTTGAGCGGTTCGGCTTGCGTGGCACCGGACCACAGAGTCCCGGACAACAGAGCCACGGCGAACGCAAGGGTACCCGCGGCACGGCTGTTTTTGAACACTGCGGACTCGCTCTCTGTTGTTCGGATGATCGGAAACGAAGCCCGGACCAGATCGTTCAATCCGATCCGGGCAGTTCCAGTTTACTTAGGCGCCTCGGCACCCTTGATCGCCATCAGGCCGGCTTTGGCGACCTGCTCGTCCTGCGCTGACATCACTCCACTGACACCGATCGAACCGACGACGACGCCGTTGGCAATGATCGGAACGCCACCTTGCAGCAGCAATTCTCCGACGGTTCCAAGGCCCGGGCGGGTCTTGATCGCCTCTTCCAGCAGCGCCGAGTTGCGGCCGAACAGCGCCGACGTGCGCGCCTTGCCCGTGGCAATACCGACGCTGATCGATGGCGCGCCGTCCATGCGTTCGAACAGCACGAGCTTTCCGGAATCGTCAGCGATGGCGATCACGACCTTCCAGTTATTCTTCATGGCTTCAGCGACCGCGGCCGTCATCGCGTTTTTCGCTTCGACGTTGGTCAGCATTTTCCGATCGGCAAGATCGGCATTGGCGGGACCGGCAATACCGCAGAGTGCGAGCGCAGCCGCGAGCGACAGTGCGGGAACTGAAAACTTCATGCTGTGGCCTCCAAAGCCAATGTTGGTGATGCGTTGGTCCGAGTGATTTGTAGCAAAGCAATGGTACGTTTCAGCCGAGGTGGCTTGCTGACCATTGAGGGTCAGGCGAAATGCACCGTGCCTACTGACACCATCGGTGCATGCTTATTCCACCGATAAAAGTAAGATTACGTTGAACCGCTTCGAGCGGTAAAAAGATGCAGGCATCAGAACGCAGATGCAGCAATCGACGACGGCGACGCAACAAAAAAGGCCCGCATTGTGCGGGCCTTTCTCTTCCACGCATCTCGCAGTGCGAAGATGCAGATCGATTGGAGACGACGCTTTTACTTCAGATCGTCCGGCACCTTGCCGCCATTCTCTGCGAGCTTCGTCATCACCTGCTTATGCAGCCAGATGTTCATTGAAGCGGAGTCGTTCATATCGCCCTTATAGCCGAGCTCCGTTGCGAGTTCCTTGCGCGCGGTCAGGCTGGAGTCGAGATCGAGAGCCTTCATCAAATCGACGATAGACGTTTTCCAGTTCAGCTTTTCCTTCTTTGCTGCAACGGCCGCATCGAGGATTGGCGTCACGTCGATTGCGGGCTTGCCGCTTGCGCCGCCACCCGCCGCAGAACCGGCGGCCGCACCGCCTGCAGGAGCCGCTTCAGCCTTGGTTCCGAAAATTGCGCCTATAATCTTGCCGAAAATGCTCATCGTATTGCTCCCGCTTGAATAAAATTACGCTGCTCCAGCCGCCAAGAACTTTAGACGGGCTGCAATGCCTTGCCAACCGCATTTGCATATCTGTCGGCCTGACAGCGTTCCGTGACAACTGGCTGACACATCGCCAGTATACATAATACACACCCACGTCGCCGTGCCTGCCCGCGACAAAAAACTCTCTCAACTGTGAGGACCGACACTCGTTGTTCGTGTTAATATTCCGCAACAGGTCGCGGCAAGTCTGGCTGTTCTTGTTCTTCGTCGGCTTGATTGCGGCCGCTCTGTTTTAAGGAGAGCAAACCCATGGCCGCCCCATATCCAGGTTCCTATCAAAATAACGTCACTCCTTTGACGAACCGCAAAGCCGACTCAACGACGAGTCCGGCGGTCCGCAAGATTGGATTGTCCGATCTCCTGGATGCGCTCCACCAGGGTTGGGACGATTTCAAGGCAGTCCCAAGTCATGCTCTGGTCCTGTGTGTCATCTATCCGATCCTCGGATTGGTACTGGCGCGAATGACACTGGGCTACTCGGTGCTGCCGCTGCTGTTTCCGCTCGCCGCTGGTTTTGCAATGCTCGGTCCGTTCGCCGCCATCGGCCTCTACGAATTGAGCCGGCGCCGTGAAAATGGCGAGCAGCCTACAGTTTCTCAAGCCATCAGCGTTCTTAAATCACCTTCGTTTGGAGCGATGCTGGGACTCGGCGCGATGCTCTTGACCTTGTTTGTTGTATGGATCGCGTCAGCACAGGCCATCTACACCGCGACTTTCGGCTACACACCCGCCGCCAGTATCCCGGATTTTGCACAGCACATTTTGACATTGCCTGAAGGACGCGCGCTGATGCTGATCGGCTGTAGCGTTGGGTTTCTGTTCGCGCTGGTCGCGCTCTGCATCAGCGTCGTTTCGTTTCCCCTGATGCTCGATCGTCATGCCGGCATCGCCGATGCCATCCTCACATCTTTCCGTGTTGTGATCGCCAATCCAGTTGCCATGGCTTGCTGGGGACTGATCGTCGCCGCCCTCCTCTTCGTAGGATCGCTGCCGCTGTTCATGGGGCTTGCCGTCGTGATCCCGATGCTGGGCCACGCAACGTGGCACCTGTATCGAAAGGCTATTGTCTAGCGTCGGACAAATACGCACAGCCGCGCCACGCCCTTCCGCAGTGCGGCAATTCTGGTAGAAAGCGCGTCGATGTTTGACGCGATCGTTTTTGCCGGAGGCGGCAACCGGTGTTACTGGCAAGGCGGCTTCTATGAAGCCGCTGCAGAACGCCTTGGCCTTCATCCAAAGCTGGTTGTCGGCGCAAGCGCCGGCGCGTTTGCGGCCACCTACAGCCTGCTCGGACTCGGCCCCGAGGTTCGCCGCAGCGTCATCGGCGCGTGCGGCACGCATTTAAAGAACTTCGACTTCGCCGCGTGGCGACGGGGCAAACCGCTCTGCCCGGTCGGTCCGATGTATCAGGAATTGCTCGACGCGACTGTCAGTACGGCCACCCTCGCTCGGATCAACGCCCTCACCGATTTCCGCATCGCCTATTCGCGGCTGCCCGGACGGCTGTCACCGAAGCTCGGAGCAGCCCTTGGTATCGGCGCTTATCAGCTGGAAAAACGGTTGTTTCATCCGGTGCATCCGCGCTTCGGACGCGCGCTCGGCTTTCGCGGCGAATTCGTTTCCACGCGCGATCTCACAGATCCGAAACTGATGCGCGAAGCGCTAATCGCCAGCGGAGGCATTCCGCCGTTCATGCCGGTAACGCTGATCGGCGGCGTGCCCGCCTTCGATGGCGGATTGGTCGACAACGTCCCGGTCGAACCGCTACTGCCGGTCGAGGCACAGGACGGGCAGACGCTGGTTCTGCTGACCCGCCGTTACGCAAGCGTGCCAAAAGTCGCCAACCGGACTTATGTGCAGCCCTCGCAAAAGATTGAAGTCAGCCAGTTCGACATCACCAATCCCGACGGCATCCGGAAGGCCTTCGAACTCGGACTGAAGGACGGCGACGTATTCGCCCGTTCACTCGGACGTTGAAGGCAGCCCCGGACGAGATGACTAGTGATGCTTGTGCTCGGATGAACTGCCGGTGGTCGCGCCGAGGCCGCCGACATTGAACAACACATCGATCTTGCCGGCATTTTCGAATTGCAGCGTGGCCTTCACGGCATCGCCCTGCTTGAACGGCTGGGTCAGATCCATAAACATCATGTGGAAACCGCCAGGCTTCAGTTCGACGGTTTCGCCCGGTTTGACTACGAGACCGTCATTGAGCGGGCGCATCTGCATCACGCCGTTGGTCATCGACATCTCGTGAATTTCGACCTTGCCGGCCGCGCTCGTCGCAGCGCTCACGAGCCGGTCGGACGTGCTTCCGCTGTTGGTGATCTTGAGATAACCGCCGGCGATCTTGGCACCCCCGGGGGTAGCGCGACTCCACGGAGACGCAATCGTCAGGTTGCCGATCGTGTAGGTATCGGAGCCTGAACCCGCAGGCGCCGCTTCGGCCTGCGCCATCAGCCGCGTATCGGAGACCATGCGCAGTGAAGGTGCCGGCGATTTCAGATCGTGCGCCGACTGACCTTTCGCTGGAATCTCGGTCCAGCGCGCCTCACCCTTTGTGCACGCCTGAACCGTCGGGAAGTAAACTTGCTGCCCCGCCGCCAAGGTCTCGGTCACGAAGCCGGTGAAAACGAACTCGTCGTAGAACTCGTCCGCGAGTTCGCCGCCCGACCAGGTGATTTCCTTGACACCTTCGGTCACAGGTTTGCCATGACTTTCGTAAGCTTGGGCGTAGGCCCCTTTCTGGATCGTGAGGGTCCAGCCCGGTTTCGGCATTGGCTTCACCCCAATCACTCCCTCCGGGATTTGGACGCGGATAGAGCGGGTCGCCTCACCGTCGCAACCGTGCGGGATTTTCAGCGCGCCCCTGTAGTAGCTACCCGGCTGGGTCTCCCCAGCGGCTAGTGCGACGTGAGCACGTGCCGCTCCTCCGCCGATGCCAGCAGCGACCGCCGCGAATACGGCTGTAACGACGAATCGACTGCCGTTCCCGAAACGTCTCATTGCATCCTCGCAGGTCTGGAAAAGCTAAACGGTCGCGCGCTGCGCGCAGTACTGCGCCATGAATTACGTTTGGAAGTCATGCCATATAGCCTGCCAAGGCGCCATTGACGTTCTAAACAGATCAAGTCAATGGCTACCTAACCAAGATATGAATCTAAATATACATTGATCGAATCATCAATAATGACTGCAGAAATTCACAATATTACCTTGAAATATCTCATATATGCCCACCACGGACGAGGGCGCAACTTCACCAGGAGGTTCTAAAGGCTATCTGGCAGGGTACGATCATTAAGCGAATATGACTTTTGCTATGCATTTTTCGCCAAGCTGCATCGCAACATTTCCTCTGCTACTGCCCGGTGTGGAGTTCTATATTCACTTCAACGATTAAGTAGTCCTCCAACAACTGAATCGTGAAACCAAAAGGAACTCGCAATGTTGCTGTCGATCATTCGCATCCTCCGGGAATTCCGGGATTATCAGCGCAACGTCAGCGAATTGTCCCAGCTTAGCGACCGGGAACTGGCCGATATCGGCCTCGATCGCTCGGATATTCGCCGCGTTGCTTCCGGTGACTACAAGGGCTAATTCCCCCGCCCTTGCATCGATGAACGGATAACGCCCGCCGCAAAGCGGGCGTTGTCGTATCTGGAGCGCTTGAAACGGGCGTGCTCTTGCCCTGCAAATCCGCTACCTGATGGGCATGACGCAATCTCCAAACCCACCGGGCCGCAACCCGAAAAAACCGCTGGTGCATGTGATCGGCGGCGGCCTTGCCGGTTCCGAAGCAGCCTGGCAGATCGCCAGCCGCGGTGTGGGCGTCGTTCTTCACGAGATGCGGCCAATCCAGATGACCGAAGCCCATCGCACCGAAGGGCTCGCCGAACTGGTCTGCTCCAACTCCTTCCGCTCTGACGATGCCAGCACGAACGCAGTCGGACTGCTGCATGCCGAAATGCGCCGGATGGGCTCGCTGATCATGCGCGCGGCGGACGCCAATCAGGTGCCAGCCGGAGGTGCGCTGGCGGTCGATCGCGACCACTTCTCCGCTGCCGTTGAGGGTGCGCTGCGCAGCCACCCGCTGATCGAAATCCGGCGCGGCGAAATCGACGGCATTCCTCCGGCTGATTGGGACAATGTGATTGTCGCAACCGGACCGCTGACCTCTGCGCCGCTGGCAACGGCGATCCGCTCCCTGACCGACGAAAGCGCCCTTGCCTTCTTCGATGCAATCGCTCCCATCGTGCATCGCGAGTCCATCGATATGTCGGTGGCCTGGTTTCAGTCGCGTTACGACAAGGTCGGTCCGGGCGGCACGGGCGCCGATTACATCAACTGCCCGTTGACGCGCGAACAGTATGACGCATTCGTCGACGCTTTGATCGCAGGCGACAAGACCGACTTCAAGGAATGGGAAACCAACACGCCGTATTTTGATGGCTGCCTGCCGATCGAAGTGATGGCGGATCGCGGCCGCGAAACGCTGCGTCACGGTCCAATGAAGCCGTTCGGCCTGACCAACCCGCACAATCCGACGGTGAAGGCCTACGCTATCGTCCAGCTGCGTCAGGACAACAAGCTGGGCACGCTCTACAACATGGTCGGATTCCAGACCAAACTGAAGCATGGCGAACAGGCGCGCATCTTCCGGACCATTCCTGGCCTCGCAAATGCCGAATTCGCGCGGCTCGGCGGTCTGCATCGCAACACGTTCCTCAACTCGCCAAAGCTACTCGATCCGCAGTTGCGGTTGAAAGCCGAGCCGCGGCTGCGGTTCGCAGGCCAGATGACTGGCTGCGAAGGGTATGTCGAATCAGCTGCGATCGGATTACTCGCAGGATTGTTCGCTGCGTCGGAGGCTACATCGACGGAGATCGCAGCACCGCCGCCGACCACGGCTTTTGGCGCGCTGCTGGGTCACATCACCGGCGGTCACATTGAAACCATCGATGCGGGCCCGCGCTCGTTCCAACCGATGAACATCAATTTCGGGCTGTTTCCGCCACTCGCCTCGGCGCCGACGAAGAAAGCGGACGGATCGCGCTTGCGAGGTCCGGAAAAGACGATCGCGAGGAAGAAAGCGCTCAGCGAGCGCGCCCTCAGCGATCTCGATCTCTGGATCGCCGGTATGCCGCGCATACCGGTGGCCGCGTGACAGCGGACAAGACGGGAATGCCCCATCCGAAACCGGACAACGTCGTGCTGCCAAGGGCCTGGGAAGGCCGCATGGTTCTCAAGCGCGATGTCTTTTCCACTATCGAACGTGGCCGTTACCGAACCGAAACCGGCGAAGTCGATGCCGTTCTGCGGCGCCTCGATCAGGTGCCGTGGTGGTCCTTTGTCGTTGCCTTGCATTTGTTTGGGCGAGAGCGACGAGCACTGACGCTCGCGCGCGGACTTGGCATCGGCCCGGAATTGCTCTGGGCCGGCGACCGCGCCCTTGTCCGCGGCTTCATCGATGGCGTCGCATTGCATTTGGCAAAGCCGTTTGGCGACGCGGCGTATTTTGCCAGCGCCAAAGCGGCCCTGCGCAAACTTCACCGCAAGGGTATCTGTCACAACGACCTCGCCAAGGAGCAGAACTGGCTGCGCGGCAGCGACGGCAAAGCCTATGTTACCGACTTCCAGCTCGCCGTGTGCTTCCGCCGCCGCAGCCGGCTTTTCCGGATTGCGGCTTATGAGGATCTTCGCCACCTTCTCAAACACAAACGCCGCTATGCGCCGGAAATGCTGACAAGCAAGGAACACCGCGTTCTTGCCAACAAATCCCTGGTCGCCCGGATTTGGCTCATGACGGGGAAGAAAGTCTATTACGCCATTACACGCGGGATCTTCAACTTCACAGATCGCGAAGGCGGCGGGCGACGTCTGGTGAATGATGCGCCGGTGCTGATCGAGGCGATCCGGACCAATCCCGCTGTTCGAGATATTGCCATCGTTGCCTTCCCCGATCGTCACACCGGTGTCGGCCTCTACGCATTTGTAGAGGCGCCAGCTCCCTTCTCTGAAACCGATGCGGAAACCAGCTTCAAACAAGCAGCGCCAAAAATACCGGAGCGCATACAGATTGTCGAAACCCTGCCGCGTGACGCGCAAGGCCTCGTTCGGACCGAAATCCTGCAGCTCGTGGCGATGAATCAGCTCGATCTCATCGAGCCTCTGATTCACTCGGACGCCGACCGCATCTTCATCAATGATATCGTGGATCGCCGTAAGAATTTGCGCGACCGCTTCAGCTTTTGAAAGGCCGCGACCGCGCGGCTCGCCAAAGCGTCCAGAGCGTCTGCAGTTGCGACAGCGATGGTGGCGCAAACGGATCCGACGTCTCAAGTCTGCGAAGCATTTGCCTATCCAGCGCAAGCCTGAGAAATGCTGGCCGAATATCCGGAGCAATGGCCGGGAGCTGTTCGAGGGCGCGTTCGAGTTGCCTGACCGCTTCCGCTCGCAATTGCCCGACGGCTTGATCGAGAGCAGTGCTTCGCTCCCGTGCGAACAACTGGCCTGACGACAGGTTGTGCAGCGTCATAAGATCGGCGGGAATATAGAGCTGGCCCCGCGCCGAATGCTTCAGCAGGGACGCAAGGACATTCGTCAAGCCATCGGCAACGCCTGCGACCTCGGCAAGCCGTAAGACGTCAGAACTGTCAGACCCCAGGATGCGTGCTTGCAGCGCGTACAGTGCCGCAGCTGTATCGCGGCAATGCGCTTCAAGCGCAGCGATGTCGGGCATCGGATCGTCGTAGACGTCAAAACCATACGCATCGATCAGCCGCGTCAGCAATTCGATCGGCAGATCATGCTGCTGGATCGCGCTTAGCAATTCCGCTGCGACCGGATGACCCGCAGCACCCTCGCTGTGCTGGCCTCCGCCGCCGGTCAGTAAATCCCGCCACCACTGCAAACGGATTTCGCCGGCCAGCGGCTGCCTGATGTGGTCCCGGACGTGCGCGACCTGGGCATTAAAGGCCGCAAGCGCCAGCCAGCTTCGGCGGGCGTATTGTGGAACAAACAGGCTCGCCGCGTATCGCCCGAAATCGGCCTGCCGCACCTGATCGCTGCAGAACACGGCATTGGTATCGGCTGAGTGGCTCATGGCACGGCGATCAGCGCCGCTGCCACGCGACGGCGCTCGCCGATCATGACGTTGAAGGTGCGGATCGCCGGCCCCGTCTGCATCGCGTCAATTCCAATATGACGGGTACGGAATACGTCGCGTAACGCTTCGGAGGGTCGCCAGATCTCCGCGCCTGTTCCGATCAGCAGCGTATCGATGCTGGTGTAGCGTTCAAGGACGCGCGCAAGGCTGTAACGGTCAATCTGACCGGGCTTCGAGATTTCCCACGCCCACATCGAGTCCGGCAAGCACAGCAGGGAGCCGCGGTGCGACATATCGGCGAAGCGAAATCCGCCGTTGCCGTAGGCGTCAATGGGCGCAGACCTCGGAAGATGCGGGATGTCGGGCGATCCCGGCATGGTCAGGGTCTGGATGGTTTCTCGGGCGCATCGCGCGTCGTGCCAACGCCGAGATAGATCAGCAGCGGCGCCGCAATGAAGATCGAGGTGTAGGTGCCGACCAGCACCACGCCGAACATCATCGTCGCCGAGAAGCTGTGGATCGCCTTGCCGCCGAACAACAACAGCGCGAACAAAGCCAGCGTCACGGTGACGTGGGTGATGATCGAGCGCGACAGGGTCGAATTGATCGACTGATTGAGCAATTCTGGCATCGGCATCTTCTTGTAGCGCCGCAACAGCTCGCGAATACGGTCGTAGATCACGACGGTATCGTTTAGCGAGTAACCCAAAATCGTCAGCAGCGCCGCGATACTCGTGAGGTCGAAATCGATCTGCGCGATCGACATGAATCCGATCGTGAGCACGATATCGTGGATATTCGCGATCATGGCGCCGAGCGCAAACTGCCACTCGAAACGGAACCAGAGATAGATCAAGATGCCGAAGATCGCGAGCATAAGGCCGAGCACGCCGTAAGCGAGAAGTTCGCTCGAGACACGCGGGCCGACGACCTCGACGCGGCGGTAATCGATATCGCTTCCCAGCGTCGCGCGGACTTTCTGAACCGCCACCTGTTGGGCGGCATCGCCGCCTGGTTGTTCCGCAATCCGGATCAGCACGTCACTCGGACCGCCAAACTGCTGGAGCTGAACGTCGCCAAGTCCCAAGGTGCCGAGCTTGTTGCGCAAATCCGCAATATCCGCAGGACCGGATTTGGTCTGGATTTCAAGCAGCGTTCCACCTTTGAAATCGATGCCGAAATTCAAGCCGTGGGTGAAATACAGTGTGATCGCCAGAATCGAAGCGATAGCGGAAATCGGAAAGCTGATGCGGCGAAAGCGCATGAAATCGAACGTCGTATCGTCCGGAACAATACGCATCGCGGGAAGGACGCCCCAGATGCTCAGCGCCGAGAGAACGACGATAAAAACCGCAAGCGCGATGACAATCCAAGTGGTCACGAGGTAAAAAACTCCTTCAGATCGGCACAACCTGAGGCCGCTTCCAGCGGACCCAGGAGGCCACGATCAGGCGCGTGACCGTAAATGCGGTGAAAACCGTGGTAATGATGCCGATGCCGAGCGTCACCGCAAAACCGCGCACCGGTCCCGTTCCGATATAGAACAAAACGGCCGCCGCGATAAACGTCGTGATATTCGAATCCATGATAGTCGCCAGCGCGCGGCTGAACCCCGCATCGATGGCCGAAATCGGCGTCCGGCCGCTGCGCAATTCCTCGCGGATGCGCTCATAGATCAAAACATTTGAGTCAACGGCGATGCCGACGGTCAGCACGATGCCGGCAATGCCGGGCAGCGTCAGTGTCGCATTGAGCAGCGACAGGATGCCGAAAATCATCGCCACGTTGATCGCAACAGCGACGTTGGCAAAGAAGCCGAACAGCCGGTAGGTCAGCAGCATGAATACGACGACCAGAACCGACCCGACGTAGGACGCGAGTTCACCGGCCGCAATCGAGTCCTGCCCAAGACCCGGACCGACGTTGCGCTCCTCGATAATCGTCAAAGGCGCGGGCAACGCACCGGCGCGCAGCAGGATCGCAAGATCGTTGGCTTGCTGTACGGTGAAGTTGCCGGAAATCTGACCGGAGCCGCCTGTGATCGGCTCCTGAATAACTGGCGCCGAGATCACCTCGTTGTCGAGGACGATCGCGAATGGCTGCTTCACGTTCTCGGTTGTCGCTATCGCGAACTTGCGCGAGCCCGAGGTATTGAACTTGAACGAGACGATGGGCTGGCCGCTGCGCTGATCGAAGCCCGGCTGCGCATCGGTTAGATCACCGCCAGAAACCAGAACCTGCTTCTTGATGACGTAAGGCTGTTTGGGAGCTTCGGTGCCCAGCAAAAGTTCAGAGTCCGATGGTACCCGCCCCTGTCCGATTTGATCGGGCGATACCGAACTATCGACCATCCGGAATTCCATTTTGGCGGTCTTGCCAATAATGGCCTTGAGCTGAGTCGGATCCTGAAGGCCCGGCACCTGCACAAGAATCCGATCCAGTCCCTGCCGCTGGATCAGCGGCTCGACAGTGCCGAGTTCGTTGACGCGGCGCTCGATGATCTGGATCGATTGCTCGACTGACTGACGGATGCGCTCGTTGATCGCCGCTGGCGGAACGGTGAGACGGACAAGACCGCCGCCTGCGTCGGCGACTTCCGCCGTTCGTTGCCCGCTTGTGCCGAGAAGGCCTCCGAGCGGTTGCGACAGTTCACGCAACTTGGGCAACGCGGCAGCGAGATCGGTGTCCTTGACGCGAACCTCAACCGTATCGCCTCGTACCGCGAGGCCCGAATAACCGAGTTTTGCATCTCGCAGGACGCGCCGAACGTCGTCACGGACCTGTTCGAGCTTTTCCTTCTTCACCGCGTTCGAATCGACAGCCAGCAAAAGATGCGAGCCGCCCTGCAGATCGAGACCGAGCACGAGATGGCGCTGCGCCCATTTCGGCCAGGTCTTGACGGTCTTTTCCGGGAAGAAATTTGGAACCGCGCAGAGACACACGATCAGCGACGTGAGGATGATCGCGAGCGCTTTCCATCGCGTGAAATACAACATCGATCAAACCTGTCCGGTGAAATGAATCAGAGACCAGCGAGAACGCTCAGCCTTCGTCCTTGGCCGGTTCGCCCTTGGTGCGCACACCGGAGATCAACTGTCGAACCTGCCGGACACGGACTCCATCCGCGATCTCGACTTCGATCTGCTCGTCATCGACCACCTTGGTCACCTTACCGACCAGACCGCCCGAGGTCACAACCGTATCGCCGCGCCGCACGTTCTTCACCAACTCGTTATGATCCTTGATCTTCTTCTGCTGCGGCCGAAGGATCAAAAAATACATGATGACGAAGATCAGCGCGAAGGGCAGCAGCGACATCAGCATCGAACTGGTGTCACCACCGGCTGCGGCCTGTGCGTAGGCAGGAGAAATCAGCATTCAGCTTTCCTCGTGGAGCGGCGCTCATTGGCTCTAACGCATTGGCGTCAGGCGTATTTGGCGCGAATTTGCGCGGACTATAGCGGCAGCGGTCCCAATTGCAACGCTGCCAGTTAGACTGTTTTCGCTGGCTTTTTTAGCCTCCGAAGCCTTGACTTGGGCACCATCCGTCCCGATTGATCGGCGTCAACGTGGACCCTGCCCCCACCCGGTTTCAGTCAACAAAACCGAGGCTTCGGTGGCCGGTACATGCCGCTCATATGCCGCTTCGGATACAAAGCACATGTCAAAAAAACCAAAAAAAGTGACGACGGCGCGCCGGGCCGCCGCGAGCAAACAGCCGGCGCACGCGACAAAACGTCATGCGGCCAAAATGACGCCTGGGAGCAATGAGCGCATGATCCGGGCGCTCGAGGCTATTGCCGCACATCTTGCCGGCCAAAGCGCATCTTTTTCTGATGCGACCGAGACCTTGAAAAGCGCCGATGCATTCGTCTGGCATCCGAACGGCCGCCTTGCGCCGGTGCCGCACGTCAGCCGGGTCGATCTGACGCTGCTCAAAGGCATCGACAGGATGCGCGACATCCTGATGGAGAACACCGAACGCTTCGCCAAAGGTCTTCCCGCCAACAATGCGTTGCTCTGGGGCGCGCGGGGCATGGGGAAATCATCGCTGGTGAAAGCGGTTCATGCCAGCGTCAATGCGCTTGCAAGCGTGCGCGGTCGGCTCAAGCTGATCGAAATTCATCGCGAGGACATCGAAAGCCTGCCGATGCTGATGACGCTGCTGCGCGGCTCGAATTTCCATTTCATCATCTTCTGCGACGACTTGTCGTTCGACGGCAACGACGCGTCCTACAAATCGCTGAAGGCTGTGCTTGAAGGCGGCATCGAAGGCCGCCCCGACAATGTCATTCTCTACGCCACGTCGAACCGGCGTCATCTGCTGTCGCGCGACATGATCGAGAACGAGCGCTCGACCGCGATCAATCCAGGCGAAGCCGTCGAAGAGAAAGTTTCGCTGTCGGATCGCTTTGGTCTCTGGCTCGGCTTCCATCGCTGCAGCCAGGACGAATATCTCGCCATGATCCATGCTTATGCCAAACACTTCGGCTTGCGCGTTGCCGCAGACGAGCTGGAGCATGAAGCACTGGAATGGTCGACCACCCGTGGATCGCGATCCGGCCGTGTGGCCTGGCAGTTCATTCAGGAGCTGGCCGGACGGCTTGGTGTCAAACTAACCGGGACATAGTTGCGTAGCCGCCCGGCCGCCTGACATTCCCCGCTTGACATTTCCCGTACTAGGAATATAGTCATACGCATCCTGTCCCACTGAGAGGGGCGGTTCGCGATCGTCACGGATTGCGGGGCGGGATGCGGTGGACGCGGCAGCGTCAGGCGCGGACGAGAGGCGGTTGGGGCTGTTTCAGCAAAGCTGAAACGGCTATGGACCCGCAGCTCTGACGTGCTGACGACGGCGCTGCGCGTTGCGGGCCAAGGCGGAGATACGCCTCACTCGCAATGCCTTTGCGCGCCGGCCCAAGTCGTGTGGTCCCGATGCCCGTCGCTGGCATCAAGGGATGGAGAGCCTGTGTTGTCGACCGGCACACAGGACACCCTCAGTCCCGACGGAGACGAACCCAAGCGTAGCAATCGCCACCGGGGAGAGCACGAAGCAAGCCGAAAAAACCATCGCGTGCGGAACGCCGGGCGACCCCGGTGTATTCGTGGTGACCATGCTCGTGTGTTTACACTCACTTTTACACACGAGGCTGCGGACGCATCGCGCGTCCGGCGTTCCGCGCGCCCTCTCATGGAGGGTAGGGACGACTCTATGCTGGCGCGAACGGGAAAAATCCCGCGCGCGCAAAAGGCGCCCCCGCGCCTCAAACAACAGGGGCGATGGCGCATGCCTGGAGCAAGGCGCGGGTTTTTCTTTTGCGCGAATGGCGCAAGCGCCAAGCGCGCAGCGCCGCTAACAACAGGGGTGATGAAGCATGTCTACTCCGTCGTCATTCCGGAAACCGCGCAGCGGTTGTCCGGAATCCATACCCGCAGCAGACATGTGGCGTAGGACAGAGATGACACGGAGCGGCCGTCAAAACCCGGCACCGCCGCTGCTTACGTTTTGATCCCGGAGCCGACCTCAGGTCCCGTTGAGGAACTGAAGCGGATCGATCGGCGACGATCCCTTGCGGATTTCGAAGTGAAGTTGCGGCGAACTCACTCCACCGGTCTGGCCGGATTTAGCAATGGTCTGGCCGCGCTTGATCGTATCGCCACGCTTCACCATCAGCTCACTCGCATGGGCATATGCGGTGACGTAGCCGTTGGAGTGCCGCACCAGAACCAGATTGCCGTAGTCCTTCAACTCGCTGCCGGAATAAGCAACGACGCCGTCCTCCGCGGCCTTGACCGGGGTTCCTTCCGGAACGGCGACATTGATGCCGTCATTCTGCTTGCCGTTGGCTTTGGCGCCGTAACCCGCGATCACGCGGCCTCGTGCCGGCCAGCGGAACGACGGCAGCGCGCTCGTCGTTTCGGTCGCCTTCGCAGGCTCTGACTCAGGAATATCGGGTGTTGTGCTTGCAAGCCGGGCCTTTTGCTGTGGCTCCGGCACACCCGGTTTGGACAGCGGCGCTTGAGCAGCAGCAACTTGAACGGATTTCGGATCTGCCGGCTGGACAGCAGCAGTCTTTGCGCCAGGAACGACAACCTTCGATCCGATCGCGAGCTGCGATGTCGGCGTGAGTTTATTTGCCTTCGCGAGTTGCGACAACGGCACGTTATAGCGGCGCGAGATACTCATCAGCGTCTCGCCGCGATTGACGACATGCACGCTCGAAGCCTGTTGAGATGGCACCGGCGCCACAGCTTGCGGAGCAGCCACAGTGGGAGAAGAAGCAGTCTGCGGCGTCGGCGCACGTGGAATAATCAGTTGCTGACCCGGCTGAAGTGCGCGGGGGCCTTTGTAGCCATTGGCCTGAAGAATCGCGGCACTTGAGACGTTATAGCGGCGCGAGAGACTCTCCAGAGTGTCGCTGGTACCAACGATGATCGTGGTGCCGCCGTTCTGGCTCAACGCAGGTCTGGTCGCGGCAACAGAGCGCGGTGCGACGGTGCCCGTGCTCTCGATCGGTGCGGAAGGTGGCGCGTAGGACGATAGGCCTCGTCCTCCACCCGAAACGCCCTGCTGTTGCGGGTAGGTTGGATAGCTTTGTGGCGCGGACACCGGCGGCGGCAACGGTGCCGACGAATACTGCTGCGACGGCGGCTGCGTCACGGGGCGGTTATATTGAGGAAGCTGCTGCTGCGGGACCGAAGCCGTTGTCTCTTGCCGTGAAAATGGATTGGAGAATGTGACTTGCGAGAAGCGCGTCTGGGTATCCGCACTGCATCCGGCAAAGGCGACAGAAATCAGCGCCAAAGCCGCGACTTGCGGCTTGCGGCGCGAGCAAAGCAACTCGGCTACGCTGGACATGGTTACTCACTCATACGCAACAACATACGCAACTAATGCGAATTTGAGTAAACACGCCGGTAGTAAAGAAGCCTTTAATCGCCGGGAAAGCTCTTCATAAGCTGGACGAATTCGCGAATGTGACCTGGGCTCTACGTTTCACGGGCAAGCCCGGCCAATGCTGGCACAAAACGCACATCGAGCAGATCCTTGATCTCCTGCCCGCCGCCAGCCGTCAGGCGCAATCTGCGAAGCGTCTGGATGCCATGGGGCGGCCCTACCGGTGCGACGAGTACGCCATCCGGCGCAAGCCGGGCAACCAGCACATCCGGTATCTTTTCGATTGCGGCGGTGACCAGCACCCGATCAAACTGGCCAAGCGGCAAATCCGCTGACAAGCCGTCACCCACCTGAACCTGGACGTGGTCACAACCCAGCTTTGCGAGCCGTCGCTTGGCGGAGTCAGCCAGCGTGCGAAAGCGTTCGACCGTAACCACATCACGCACGAGGCGCGACAAGACGGCGGCCTGATATCCGGAACCCGTTCCTATCTCCAGAACGCGGTGCTGCGGTTTCAACTGTAACTGCTCGGTCATGTAGGCAACAACAAACGGCTGACTGATGGTCTGCCCGCAATCGATCGGCAGCGCCGTGTCGCGGTAAGCACGCTCGCGATCGTGCGCCATGACGAAGGCTTCGCGCGGCACGTCTTCCATTGCCCTCAGCACCGCCTGGTCGCTGATCCCCCGCTGCCGCAGCGTGAGCTGGAATTTCATTTTTTCGGATGGCTGGTCGGCGTCTGACATTAGTCGCTCTTAGGGCATGATCCCGAAAAGTGAAAACCGGTTCTCGGACAAGATCATGCCTAAACAAAAAAGAAAGCGACGTTTCTGATTCAATGAACGAACCAGACACCAGCATGCAGGGCCGATCACCCCCGTCATCGTAAGAGGATGGACGGCCCGAAGTTGTTAATTCCAGGTTTCCCGGCGTTTTTGCTCGATTTCAATGCTGCCCGCGCGCAATTGCTTTTGCCCGAAGGGAATTTCTGTTCTAGGATTTATTCCGGGCCTGATTTGGGGCAAGGGCAGCCGGAATGACGACGTTGGATGCACGACGCAATTCGGTCCTCGTGGTAGAAGACGAGGTCATGATCCGGATGATGGTTGTCGATATGCTGGAGCAGCTCGGCTATCACATTGCCGCCGAAGCCGGTGACATCGACGAAGCCGTGCGTCTTGCAAACTCGACCGAATTCGATCTCGCAATCCTCGACGTCAACGTCAACGGCCGCCTGATTTCGCCGGTGGCCGAAGCCGTCGAAGGCCGTAACCGGCCGTTCGTTTTCGCGACCGGCTACGGCGTACAGGGCTTGCCGGAAAAGTATCGCAATCGCCCGCTGTTGCAAAAGCCGTTTCAGCTCGAAACACTGTCGCGGGTCGTTCAGGGCGCGCTAAGCGGCGGCGCGAACTAGTTACTTCAGAATACCTGCCAGCTTTTCCGAGAACGCATCGTCGGTACGGTTCAGCCGCAATGGTGTAACTGACACATAATGCGCGGCGAGCGCCGCAAGATCAGTGCCCTCGCCCGGCGGATCGATCATCGCGAGGCGCTCGAACCCGATCCAGAAGTATGGATTGCCGCGGCCATCGCGACGCTCATCAACCTTCAAAAACCCCTGATTGCGCTTGCCTTGCCGGACCACGGCAATGCCTTTCACGTCACCCGGCGCGCAGGCTGGAAAGTTGACGTTGATGACGGTCTCGCGCGGCACGCCGGCTTTCATCACATTACGGATCACATCGGGGCCAAACTTCAGCGCAGATTCCCAATGCGGATTGTTGCGGGTCTCCATGTTGAATTCCTGCGACAGTGCAAACGACGGAATGCCGAGGATTGTTCCTTCGAGCGCGCCGGCGATGGTGCCGGAATAGACCACATCCTCCGCGACGTTGCGGCCCTTGTTGACGCCCGACAGCACAAGGTCCGGACCTTTGTCACCGAGGACATGGCGCGAGCCCATGATGACGCAGTCGGTCGGTGTGCCACGCACGGCGAAATGGCGCGGGCCAACTTCGCGCAGCCGCAGCGGATCGTTGAGCGACAGCGAGTGCGACACGCCAGACTGATCGAGCTCGGGCGCAACCACCCAGACATCATCGGATAACTGCCTGGCGATCTCCTCGACGATCTTGAGGCCCGGCGCGTGAATGCCATCATCGTTGGTGCAGAGAATGCGCATTATTTTTGGAGCCCTTCAATTTTCTTGAGCCCACCCATGTAGGGCTGCAGCACATCCGGCACGGCGATCGAGCCATCTTCCTGCTGATAGTTTTCGATCACGGCGATCAGCGCGCGGCCGACGGCCGTGCCAGAACCGTTCAGCGTATGCACGAAGCGCGGCTTGTTGTCGGGGCCGCGATAGCGCGCATCCATGCGGCGTGCCTGAAACTCGCCGCACACCGAGCAGGACGAAATTTCGCGATACGCGCCACCGTCTCCCTGGCCCGGCATCCAGACTTCGATGTCGTAAGTCTTCTGCGAGGCAAAGCCCATGTCGCCAGAGCACAGCGTCATGACGCGATAATGCAGATCGAGCCGCTTCAACACTTCCTCGGCGCAGGAGAGCATGCGCTCATGCTCGGCCTTGCTGGTCTCGGGCGTCGTGATCGACACCAGTTCGACCTTGGTGAATTGATGCTGACGGATCATGCCGCGCGTATCGCGTCCCGCAGCACCGGCTTCCGCGCGGAAGCAAGGCGTCAGCGCCGTGAGACGCATCGGCAGTTCTTTTTCGTCGAGAATGGATTGGCGGACCAGATTGGTCAGTGGCACCTCGGCGGTGGGGATGAGCCACCATTCGCCTGTTTTTTGAAGTTGCTGAAGCCTATCCCACCCTGCTTCGGTATAAACTTCTCTCTCTTGGCCGGCATCAATCTCAATGGTTTCAAAGTAGGCAGAGGACCGATCCTTTAGATCAAAATCATGATCTTCAGCACGAAGTCTAGCCAACGCGCCGTTGCCCTCTTCCTTCGTTAGACTGCGCAATGACCTGAATTGATCCTCTTCAAACTTCGGCAATTGCGCCGTTCCGAACATTGCCTCATCTTTTACGAGTAACGGCGGATTGATCTCCATATAACCATGCTCGTTCGTATGGAGGTCGATCATGAACTGCCCGATGGCGCGCTCGAGCCGGGCGAGCCCGCTCTTCAGCACGACAAAACGCGCGCCGGAGAGTTTGGCTGCCGTCTCGAAATCCATCTGCTTCAGTGCTTCGCCGAGATCGAAATGCGCCTTTGGCCTGAAGGCGTAATTCTTCTTGGCACCGAACTGATGATGCAGCACATTGCCGTGCTCGTCAGCGCCGTCCGGCACTTCATCGAGTGGGAGGTTCGGAATTTCCGCGAGCGCTTTGTGCAGTTCGTCTTCGGCCGCCTTCGCCGCGCGTTCAAGCTCAGGCAGCTTGACCTTGAGATCGGCGACCTCTGCCATCAGCGTTGCGGCGCGCGCTTCATCCTTCGCCTTCTTGGCGTCGCCGATTTCCTTGGAGGCGGAGTTACGCCGCGCCAGCATCTGCTCGGATGCGAGAATGGCCGACCGCCGCCGTTCGTCGATCGCCAACAGCGGATTCGATAAGCCTTCCAGTCCACGCCGCTTCAACGCGGCATCGAAAGCCTCGGGGTTGTCTCTGATCCAGCGAATATCGTGCATCTTATCGATCCCGTCACGACCGGCTTAATCCCGACCGTCTTCAATTTGCTGGGGTTAGACCAAGTCGCGGATACCCGGGTCAAGGTTTATGCTCGGACTGGCCAGAGGCCAGCCCCGGTGCCGGGTATGACGAATCAGAACCATTGAAAATGCAGTCTAAATCAACGTGGCCGCCGAAGCGCCCTATTCCGCCGGCTTCGGGGTATCTGCTGGTGTCGATGGCGATGCGCCAGTCATCTGGGCGGCAGCAGCCTTCTTCTCGACGATCCGCACGGCGAAAATCGATCCCTCGTAAAGCAGCATCAGCGGCACCGCGAGCGAGATCTGGCTGATGATATCCGGCGGTGTCAGCACGGCAGCGATGACGAACGCACCGACGATGAAATAACGGCGTTTCTCTCTCAGCTGCTTGGAGGTCAGCACGCCGATGCGGCCGAGCAGCGTCAGTATCACCGGCAACTGGAATGCGATACCGAACGCGAAAATCAGCGACATCATCAGCGAGAGATATTCGCCGACCTTCGGCAACAGCGCGATTTCTGCCTGCCCCGCCTCCGGACCCTGCTGCATGCCGACGGAGAAACGTACGAGAAGCGGCAGCACGATGAAATAGACCAGCATCGAGCCAAGCACAAAGAAGAATGGCGTTGCGACGAGATAAGGCAGGAAAGCGTTGCGCTCGTTGCGATACAGACCCGGTGCGACGAACATGTAGATTTGTCCGGCGACCACGGGAAACGAAATGAAGGCAGCCCCGAACATCGCAAGCTTGAGCTGAGTGATGAAATATTCCAGCAGCGCGGTGTAAATGAATTTCGAATTCTCAGGCCCTGCGATCCATACGAACGGCCATACCAGAACATTGTAGATTTGCTTGGCGAAAAAGAAGCAGATGATGAAAGCCAGACCGAACGCGAGCAGCGCTTTGATCAGCCGCGAGCGCAGCTCGATCAGGTGCTCCATCAAGGGCGCCTTGGTGGCTTCGATGTCTTCCGCGCTCATGACGCTTT